>CALMWN010000336.1 GCA_937873555.1 uncultured Clostridia bacterium | reverse complement strand
ATTATATACCTTTGAAAGCCATTAAATTGCGAGGTATAATGAAGGTCTTGATTTGTTCACCGATAAGAGTGCCGTTTGTTTTACGGCTTAGAAAGGTTGAAAGATGAGAACACTTAAAGTAGCTTTGATAGTTGTAGTTTTATCCTCCATGCTTTTTATGGGAAGTCCGGGTAAAGCGGCAGCGGTAAATAATATACAAATGCCTCCTGCTATAACCTTCCAGCTGGACAGGAATAATGCGGGCCTGGTCAATCATGATTTCAATTATGACATCGGCATATGGAACAAGCAGAATACCGATGTGGATACAGGTTTCTATGTGAAACCGGAATAATGTTCATGTAGGGGCGGACGACTCTGTCCGCCCGCTTTTCCGATATATAACAAAAAAAGTGAAGCTATGAAATGCCTCACTTTTTTTGTTTATAATCATGTTAATTTCAAATATGTATTTATTTCTTAACTTCCTGTGAGCCGGTAACCTCACCCTTATCCAGCTTGAAGGATGACTTTATATCGTCGCTTGCAAAATAAATATTTCCTTGAACCTTTCCATCTACTACGGAAAACCCTTTGGCCTGTACATAAACATCACCTATGAAAGTACCGCCCTGAATCCTTGCGTTCTCACTCTTTACCGTCAATTTCGGCGCCTTCAATGAGAATCTGGCAGTTACGTTGTGTTTGTCATCCTGAGTGTACAGAGCTATTTTACGTGCCATTTCATTTTTGTTCTTAAATTCGCCTTCCAATACTATTTCCTTGTCGATGGTCATGTCCTTCAATGTTGCTATAATCCATGTCCCGTCTTTGCTGACCGCCTTTAAAAACGCTGCCTGGTCATTTACTACCGAAGCAGTTGTTACCGCATCTGCCTGAGGTTTTGCAGCCGGTTTTGCACCGCATCCGCTGACAATACCTAAAGTCAAAACTGCACTGAGAGCTAAGCCTAAAAACTTTTTACTATTCATTAATAAACCTCCCTCTATGATTATTACAATTTAATACGCTTATATAATAATTATATTGCTTGTTAAAAAAATGTCAACTATGTTTTCCATATTTGTATACATTTAGATTAAAAACCATAGAATTTATTCTGAACGGTTTTTATAGTATAATATTTGTATATTATTACTTACCTCAAAAAATAAATCATATGGGAGGTTGTATGGATAACCGGCAAAACAACGGAAAAGCCGCTTCTGCAAGGTTTCTCAAATGGCTTGGTGAAGAGGCTGAAGCCTGGAAACAGGACGGTATAATATCCCAAGAGCAGCAAACGCATATCTTGAGCAGATATTCCTCTCCTGACAGCTTGAAGCGGGCAGAAGACAGCAGAAACACGCGGTTTATCGCAATAATATCAATTCTCGGTTCAATTCTTCTGGGGTTGGGTATTATTCTGTTTTTCGCACACAACTGGAAATATATTGCCGTGCCCATAAAACTGGGTATCATTTTCAGTCTTGTTACTGCAGTATATGCAGCAGGTTATTGGCTTGTCTTTGAGAAAAAAGCCTACACAGGTATTGGAAACGCCTTGATACTATTGGGGGTGCTGTTTTTCGGAGCGGGTATTTGGCTGATAGCTCAAATTTTCAACATAAATGCTCATTATCCCAATGGGATTCTGTTTTGGTCGCTTGGAGGAGTTGCCGTATCCCTTGTGACTCGGCTAAAACCGGTTGTAATCCTGTCCATCATTCTCATGACCATATGGACGGTTGTGGAACAAACCGGCTTTGAGCAGCAGAATTACCTTTTCATAATCATAATGCTTGCTGTTGTTTTCCCGCTTGTGTATCTTGAAAGGTCAAAGCTCGGCATTATAGCCGGCGTTGTATCGGTATCCGTCTGGTTTGGAATATTCAATCATATTTGGCAGCTGGACATTGTCACATATTCAAGGTTTGCATATTTTGCAGGAGGCATGCTTGTATTTTTCGTATTTCTATACAGCTATTCAAGCTTCCAGACGTTGGCCTTAAAACGTCCGGATTTTGAATTCCCCCTAAGGATTATTGCCCTGCTGGGCATTTTTATTACCTTATACAGCTTCACCTTCAGAGGAATGGAGGATTCTGTAATAAAAAACGGCTCAATAATCCTTCCCCCCGCTGATGCCCTGCTTGTACTCCTTGTTGTTGCAGCAGCTCTTTCATACATGCTTGTTTTAAACCTTATGAGGAATAAATACAGCAGGCCCGCGATTTATGAGACTGCCGCCCTGGTGTTGTTCGTCCTCCTGACGGCATTGTCGCTGTATGTGCCATTAAGCAGGTCAAACGGCATATTCATATACACAATACTTTTCAATATAATTTTCCTAAGCCTTGTCATTTCCATACTTGCTGTTGGCTTTAAAGAGCGCAGGGCTGTATTTGTAAATATGGCTCTGTTATTCTTTGTGGTCGATGTTGTAACCAGGTATTTCGACTACATGTGGAACTTCCTCCCCAGATCGGTATTTTTTATAGCCGGTGGACTCTTATTGATCTTTGGCGGAATATTACTTGAAAAACGAAGAAGAAAAATAATCGGAGAATTGGGGTGAGGGTATGGAAAAGAAGAAGAGACTCAGGATTGCTTTTATAATAGTAGTGGTGCTGCAGCTTATATTCCTTGCAGGAATGATATGGATGAAAACCTACACCCTCAATAATGGTGAAAAAATCCTGTTAAAAACTGCTCCGGTAGACCCTATAAGTCTTTTCAGCGGAAACTATATAATCTTGAATTATGACATTTCAACCATCGACTTAAGTACTGTTGAAACAGATATTGACTACAGGAAACTGGAGTCGCTTTATAAGGACAATAAATATACTCTTGCAAACAGGCAGCTGCAAAAATTGTATGTAAAGCTGGGGAAAAAGAACGGTGATAAATTCTGGAGCGTAGTTTCCGTCACCTCCTCGAAACCCCCGGTTGGAAATGGTGAATTGATGTTGTTGGGAAAGGACGGCAGGTTCATGGGCTGGAATCAGAAGCCGCAGATACGTCTCAACTACGGCATTGAATCGTACTATATTACCGAAGGCACCGGCATTGAAATAGAAAGTAAACTCAGGAACAGGAATTCCGAGACCTCAGTGGAGGTTGCAGTCGATAAAGCCGGAAGTGCAGGAATTCTTGCAATTTATCAGGATGGAACCCGGGT
>CALMWN010000335.1 GCA_937873555.1 uncultured Clostridia bacterium | reverse complement strand
CCGAATCTCTCCTCCCAAAGGTCGAAGCTTGGAGCAGGAAGACCAGTCTCCGGATCCATAAATCCGGTTAGGAAGTCAACGGCCTTTTTAACACTTCCCCACATTTCCCTGAGGAAGCCGATATTATTGGTGGCTTTGAAATGCTCCAGCATGCCCCATATGGCAGTACCGGTCTCATCTATCTGTATACCCCAGGACGGTCCCAGGTTTCCGTCGATGTGATATCTCTGATGCCATACTCCATCATCATCCTGTACTTTTACAGCCCACTTGTAGAACTTATCCACCGTTTCGGTCAGACCGCATCTGTCAAGGGCGCCCGTTATAAAGGCCGCGTCCCGCAGCCAGCAGTATGCATATCGCCCGCACCGTGTAAATTCTTCATCTATTTCAGGAGCCGCAAGGAGTCCTCCCGCCCTTTTGTCTGCCATAAGCTTGAACACCAGCAGCGAGCGCTTATACAAATTGTCAATATCGCTTCTTCCTGTGTTAATCTGTCTTGCGTTTCTTAAAAAAAAATGCCAGTATTTCTTTGTATTTTCATAATCCAATGCGGTATCTGAATCCCTTGTGCTCCGTGCCAGACCCTTCACCCCTTTTAATGTATCGGAGGCGCAAATGTTCAAGGTAAATGTCCTTTTCTCACCGGGGTTGATGCAGCCCAATTTCCACGAAACAGCAGCATCAGATATCATGCCTATGCTGTCGTTGCCGCATAATTCAGAGCTTCCAGCCGCCTCATAAGCATTGTTTCCCAGTTGAAACTGGTACGACTCGGACTTTGAAGAAAAGGAGATATAGTATTTATGACTGTAGAATATAAGGGAATCGGTATCGAAATCAAAAAATGTGCTTCTCAAATCAGGGTTAGTGGAAATAAGCGAGGAAAATAAAACGATTCCCGGCTCAATACAACGATCGCCCGTATTTTCCAGTTGGTAGCTTCTCACCAGTACTTCCTTTTCAGGCAGCACATAATCAAGCTGAATTACTTTAAGGCTTCCATTCCTGAGTGTGCAAACAGTCTCCAGGATATTCGTATCAAATATGTAACGCTGGCTGTGTGAAAAGTCTTCACTATGCAGCCACACAGTGCTATACCTGCTGCCGGCAAAAAAAACACCGGCATGCATGCTGTCAATATG
>CALMWN010000334.1 GCA_937873555.1 uncultured Clostridia bacterium | reverse complement strand
AACAATGCTGTGAACTAATTCATGCAAGAAAACTGAAAAGAACAAAAAGAATAAGGACAGGTTCTCGGTGTATGTAGACGGGGATTATGCCTTTTCAGTCACTGCTGAAGACTATTTCAGCCTGAATCTTTATGAAAAAAAAGAAATTGCGAAAGAAGAAATAGATCATATAAAAAACACCGTGAATTTCCGCTCTGCCAAATCTTCAGCAATCAAATTCCTGTCATTAAAGATAAGAACCGAGCAGGAAGTCAGGAAAAAACTTGAAAGGGATGGGTATGACAGGGAAACCTCCGAAAATGCCGTTAATGAATTAAAAGCAATGGGTTACATCAATGACAGGATGTATGTACAGAAATATGTTTTTGACAGAAGCAAATTAAAGCCCAAGGCGAAAAACCTGATAAGGTATGAGCTGCAGAACAAGGGAATTGACAGCGATGAAATAGATGAGGTTCTGGATGACTGGGATGTGGATGAGAAAGATGTCGCAGCAAGCCTTGTAAGACGGAAGTTCGGGAAGTATGATCTACAGGATGAAAAGATAAGGAAAAAAGTGTATGCCTTCCTATCCCATAGAGGATATGGATATGAACTGATTGAAAGTTTGTTCCGCAATGAATTTAACGGCTGAAAAGGAGATTTTACAGGCTTTATGGCATCAAACTCAAAAACATGCATTTATTTGCTGATACTTTTAACTGCGCTTTTACTTCTGCTTCAGGGCTGTTCCTTTACAGGGAGCGGTCAGGAAGGCAATGCACCAATACAAACAACTGCCGATGATAACAAAGGAAACATTGATATCCGGGAGAGGAAGACGGATGTAAAGGTCAGAACAGACACCGCTTCAAATATCCCGTCTGGTAATACCGGCAGCCCGGGTACAAATGGTACCGACAAGCCAAAAGACGAAAATCCAAAGGGACAAACAACTCCGGCACCTGCGCTTACTCCTTCTCCAATACCAACCGGTGCAGCAAATGCCGCAAAGCCTAAAAAAACCGTCCCAATACTCTACTATCATTCAATAAACGATAATATCACGGGCATTGAAGAACTGTTTGTGTCACCTTCGGAATTCGAAAAGCAAATGAATTTCCTTAAGAAAAACAATTATAACATAATAACCTTTGATCAGCTTGATAAGGCTGCAAGCATCGAAAATCCCGTTATTATAACCCTGGATGACGGTTATGAGGACAATTATTTCAACGCTTATCCTATTTTAAAAAAGAATAATTTCAAAGCCACGATTTTTCTATGCTCTGACTTCATAGACAAGCCTTCAATCCTGAAAACCACACAAATCAAGGAAATGACCGATTTGATAAATTTCCAGGGCCATTCGATATCTCACCCCGATTTGCGGACTTTAAGCAGGGATGAAATAGAAAAGGAACTTTTTGTATCCAAAGAAATCATAGAGGGAATAACAGGTCAAAAAGTCGACGTATTTGCTTACCCTACCGGCTACTACAACAATACCGTGCTTGAAATAACAAGAAAATACTATAAATATGCCGTATTGAACGGAGGAGGGCTTTATACCGAAGGAGACGGGAATTACGAAACCCGGCGTGTATACATACCCAGGAATCTTGACATACAGGGCTTTGAGAAAAAAATCAAGGGTTTGAAATAGTAACTATTGATTTTTAATTCCAGAAAAAGTATATTATTTATACGGACTAAGAATAATAATTTTGATCAATGTGTAAGTTTGGAGGTTGTTTTAATGACTAATGCAGAATTTCAAAAGGCCGTATTAGGTGAACTTAAAGGGATTAAGGGAGATATAGGAGAGATTAGAGGGGAAATAGGTGAGATTAAGGCAAGGGTATCAAACATGGAAGTCCGTCAGGATGAGATATATCACGTAGTCAGAGCTATAGAACATTCCAATCAGGTCGGGAAGTCCGAACTTGACAGCCAAAACATAAGGCTTGCAAAGGTTGAAGGTAAGCTTAAACGAGTTGCTAAGGCTTATAATGAGGAAGTTGACGTAGGTAGTGCTTCAAACCTCTAAGTTTATGATTAAATTTGCTATGATGGTTGAAAGCTGTCTCGCCTTTAATTTTATGGATTGAGGGATTACAAAAAAGGATATATCTTAAACTTAATATATAAAGATAAAAATGTTGAAAAATTGATTTGACTTTACATTGCTTTATAACCAATGAGCACCTAATAGATGAATATGGTTGATCTCATTCATTAGGTGAAACATTAATTGACATATACATCTTTACCTGTAAATTTTTTGAGATTTCTGGATAACAAGATTTTTAATAAAACTACTATTGAAGTGTAATTTTGAAAGAAACAAGGATTATGGACTTGCTTTACGTAAACAGTGGTTTTAAGCTTTTCTGTTTAATTGCGGTCCGTTAGCAGATATTATGTTATTTAAAGTAAATATG
>CALMWN010000333.1 GCA_937873555.1 uncultured Clostridia bacterium | reverse complement strand
TACGAGATTGCTGCCTGTCTCGTGGGCTCGGAGATGTGTATAAGAGACAGGTTCTGTGGTTGAAGAGTCTAATAAATCTCCTACATATATAATATTTTCTGTAGTTTTTAATACTATCTTTGGCATAAATACACCCCCACTATTATATTAGTGAGGGAATATCAAATTCCTTTATTACCCAAGCATTTCTATTCGGAATCCATAAAAATAATATAATGTCAACCGCCCTTATACTACAATTAGAAAATGTTGGATTATTCCGATAAATTGTCTTTTCTCATTTCTTACCTTCCATACCACATCTTCCCTCTCCTGATGTGGGAGAGGGACTGAGGGTGAGGGTTTTATACACATTATACCGCTAATGGTTAATATTGGGACGTTTTAATTTTTAAGTGCCTTTTCCCTCTTTAGTCCAGCGATGCAATTCTGTCCACTATTATATCCGCTATCCTGTCATCATCCCCAATATGCCTGCTCATTCTTATATCAGTTCCCGGATATTTTTCCATCATAGCCCTCAGCTCATTAGGTATATCCTCGGTAACATGAATGCCGTCAAACAAAAACATGGGCATTATCCTTATCTTATCCGCCCCTTTTTTTACAAGATAATCAATTCCGGCCTCAAGATTCGGCCCCGAGAACTGAAGATAGGACGGATATACCAGTTCCTCACCGGTTCTGCTCTTTACCTTTTCTATAAGCGAATTCAAGATTCTTTCAGTCTCCTGGCGTTTGCTGCCGTGTGCCAATATCAGAATACCCTTCATAATTGTCTCCTTCTATTGTTTCAAAGTTGAAAATGCATAATCTATGGCCTTTTGAGTCTTATCCATGTCTTTCTCGTCGTGGGCATAGGACACAAACATTGCTTCATACTGTGACGGTGCAATATAAATGCCGGCTTCAAGCATACCTGCAAAATACCTTGAGAAGCTCACGGTATCGGATTTTACAGCTGTTTTATAGTCGGTCACATATGCATCATTGAAAAAGGCACTTAGCATGGAGCCTACCCTGTTCACTGCCGACGGAATCCCGTGACGTGCCGCTGCAGCTTTAAATACGGCTTCAAGCTGCCCACCCTTCCTGTCAAGTTCAATGTAGATGCCGGGGTTGTCTCTTAATATCTGCAGGGTTTTAATTCCCGCAGCCATTGCAACAGGATTGCCTGAAAGAGTGCCTGCCTGGTACACCGGACCGGAAGGAGAAATCATACTCATTATGTCCCTTCTACCTCCGTAAGCTCCAACAGGCATGCCACCTCCGATTATCTTGCCGAAAACGGTCAGGTCGGGAGTAATCCCGAAATAACCCTGGGCACCATTGTATGCAACTCTGAAGCCAGTTATGACCTCATCAAATATGAGCAAAGCTCCATACTTGTCTGTCAGCTTCCTTAAAAGCCTCAGGAATTCCAAATCCGGTGGCACAACACCCATGTTGCCGGCCACAGGCTCGATAATCACCGCAGCAATTTCATCCCCGAAGGCTTTGAATACTTTCTCAACATCTTCCTTGTCATTATAGGAAGATGTAATGGTGTTCCTCGCATAGTCAGCAGGGACTCCGGCACTGTCGGGTACTCCTGTTGTGAGGGCACCTGACCCCGCCTTTACAAGCAGTCCGTCAGAATGGCCGTGGTAGCAGCCTTCGAATTTGAGAATCCTGTCCCTTTTTGTATAGCCTCTGGCCAGCCTGATGGCACTCATGACAGCCTCTGTCCCCGAGCTTACCATCCTTACCATTTCCACAGAAGGCACCGCACTGCATATTATTTCCGCAAGCTCGACCTCTCTTTCAGTAGGTGCTCCAAAGCTTGTACCTTCTGCAGCAGCCCTGTTTATCTCCCTGACTACTCCATCATCGGCATGTCCCAGAATCATAGGCCCCCAGGAACCCACATAATCTATGTATTCATTACCGTCCACATCAATAATTTTTGAACCCTTTGCCCTGCCTATAAAGGGTGGATTCATCCCAACCGACCTAAATGCCCTTACCGGACTGTTGACACCACCCGGAATCAACTTTTTAGCCTTTTCAAACAACTGCAGTGATTTGTCATTAATCATTTAAAAGCACCCCTATCCAATCCATTCTGCTATCTGTTTCGCAAAATAAGTGATGATGATTTTCGCGCCTGCACGCTTTATTGCGGTAACCGACTCCATTACCGCTCCCCTTTCATCAATCCATCCGTTCATGACTGCCGCCTTTATCATCGAATACTCACCACTGACGTTATAGGCTGCAACAGGCACATCAAACCTTCGACCCACCTCGTTAATCACATCCAGGTAGGCCAGTGCCGGCTTTACCATGACAATATCAGCCCCCTCCTCTATATCAAGGGCAACCTCCCTCAAAGCTTCATTCAAATTGCAGTAGTCCATCTGGTATGTCTTGCGGTCTCCAAAGGCCGGTTTAGAATGGGCGGCGTCCCTGAAAGGCCCGTAAAAGGAAGATGCGTATTTCGCGCTGTAAGCCATTATTATCTTATCGGTAAGGCCATTCTGATCCAAAGCCTGTCTTATGGCAATTATCCTTCCATCCATCATATCCGACGGAGCAACAATGTCCGCTCCTGCCTGTGCATAGCTCAATGCCGTCTTTACTACGAGCTCAACCGACGGGTCATTTAACACCCTGCCGTCATTTATTACGCCGCAGTGCCCGTGGCTTGTGTACTCGCACAGGCAGACATCGGCAATCAGCAAAAGCCCGGGAAACTCTTTTTTTGCAGCTCTTAAAGCCCTCTGTATTATACCGTCGCTGTCATAAGCCCCGCTTCCTATTTCATCCTTTTCATCAGGGATACCGAATAGTAATACTCCCGGAATACCAAGCTTGCTTATTTCCTCAAGCTCCTTCAGCATATTGTCGATTGACAGGTGGTATACACCCGGCATTGAAGGAATTTCATTTTTGATACCGTTTCCCTCCACAATAAACAAAGGGTATATCAAATCATCAACCGATACTGAAGTTTCCCTCACAAGCCTTCTTACAGCTTCACTTGTTCTCAACCTTCTTGGCCTCTTTATCAGATCCATCGTCATACCTCCCTATCAATTCAAAGAAGCAATACGTTCAATTATTTTATCGATCAACCCTTCAATTGTTGACCTGTCCGCAACTATATCCGCCCTTATTCCCAGTTCCTGCGCTGCTGCCGCTGTCACGGGACCAATGCATGCAACCCTGGTGTTTGCCAGTATTGCTGTGTTTTCCTCTCCTATAATCGAGACAAGGTTCTTTACGGTGGATGAGCTTGTGAAGGTTATCAGGTCCACACTGCCATCCTCAATTATTTTGATTATCTCATCCCTGTTATTATGGTTTAATACCGTCTTATAAACGATTAAATCCTCAAGCTCCATACCACTGTCCTTCAACAGCATCGGCAGCTCTGAACCCGCTATATCAGCACGTGCCAGAAGAATTTTTTCTCCCGGTACAATCTTTTCAAGCAATCCCTTCAGCAAACTTTCGCTGTTGTAGCTCTCCGGCACATATTCGGCATTAAGGCCCAGTGCAGAAAGCTCTCCCTCTGTTGCTTCCCCTACCGCACATATTTTAATCCCTGCCAGCCTTCTTATATCAATATGCCTTGTCTTCATTCTCCTGAAAAATGCCTGTACACCGTTTGTGCTTGTAAAAACCAGCCACCCGAATGTATCCAGCCTGTCCAGTGCACTGTCAAAGGCCTCAAAGCTGTCAGGTCCTGTGATCCTGATGGTAGGAACTTCGATCGCTTCACCGCCGAATTCTTCAATTTTCCCGGCAAGCCTGCCTGCTTGTTCTCTTGCCCGGGTCACCAATATCCTTTTACCGGAAAGCTTCCTTTTTTCAAGCCATGCCAGCTTTTCACCGAGGCCCGCAACTTTTCCGACTACAGTTACCGCCGGGGATTTAATTCCTGCCGCCTCCACCTTGCCGGCTATATCCGCAAGGGTTCCTGAAACAAGCCTCTGCTGTGATGTAGTCCCCTTTTCGATCACAGCAGCAGGAGTCAAGCTGTCCTTGCCACACCTGACAAGGTTTTCTGCAATAGCCTTCAGATTTCTGATTCCCATAAGAAACACAAGCGTTCCTTCGAGCTTTGCGAGGGTTTCATAATCAAGCATGCTTTCTTCCTTGTCCGGCCTTTCATGTCCTGTAATAACGTGAAAAGACGAGCAGAAATCCCTGTGGGTTACAGGTATGCCTGCATATGCGGGAACTGCTATCGCTGAAGTTATGCCCGGTACAATTTCAAATTCAATTCCTTCATTGCAAAGTGCTTCTGCCTCTTCGCCGCCTCTTCCGAATACAAAGGGATCGCCTCCCTTGACCCTGGCAACAGTCTTTCCCTCAAGTGCCTTTTCTACCAGGATCCTGTTGATTTCACCCTGAGGAACCGCATGGTTATCCGGCATTTTACCCACATATACAAGCTCTGCATCTTCTTTCGCAAAGCTAAGCACCCTGCTGCCTACCAGCCTGTCATATACCAGCACATCCGCCTTCCCTATACATTCCACAGCCTTTAGTGTCATCAGTTTGTAATCTCCCGGTCCCACACCGATTATATAAACTTTGCCCTTCATCAATTGCCCTCCGTAATTTTTTCTGCAAGCTCCAAGCCCAACTTTTCAGCATTGCGCTTGTCTCCTTCAAGCACTGCCCTGCAAACTCTTCCTGTCTTGTCACCTGCATACATTCCATAAACCGTCATCATTTCCCCTTTGATTACTGCGTGTGCCGCTAC
>CALMWN010000332.1 GCA_937873555.1 uncultured Clostridia bacterium | reverse complement strand
GCTTAAGTATATTGGGGATTGCAAGAGAATCGGCAGTCACTTTGAACAGCCGTCTGAAAAAACCGGTAATAGAACTTAAGGAAGAGGGAGATGACGCAAACAGCTATGCGACTGTTGAAATAAAGGAAGCTGATTTATGCCCGCGTTATTCTGCGAGAATTGTTAAAAATGTAAAAATTGGACCTTCCCCCAAATGGATGAGGAATAGGCTGAAGTCTGCGGGTGTCAGGCCAATCAACAATATTGTTGATATTACAAATTATGTGATGCTTGAGCTTGGCCAGCCCATGCATGCCTTCGATCTTAAAAACCTTAAGGGAAACAGCATAATAGTAAGGCGTGCTGCTGACGGTGAAAAGATGAAGACCCTTGATGACCAGGACAGACAGCTTGACCCGTCAATGCTGGTGATTGCGGATGCAGAAAGGCCTGTAGCTGTGGCAGGCGTCATGGGTGGTGCCAATTCGGAAATCGACGGCACAACAAATACAATATTGTTTGAATCTGCAAATTTTAACGGGGTGTCGGTCAGGCTCACGGCAAAGAAGCTGGGGATGAGGACTGAAGCTTCTTCCCGCTTTGAAAAGGGGCTGGATATAGAAAACACAATTGCTGCAGTAAACCGCGCTGCTCAACTGGTTGAAGAACTGGGCTGCGGTACGGTTTGCAAGGGGATAATCGACTGCTACGTAAAAAAGGAAGAGCAGAGGAGCATACAGTTAAGGCCTGAAAAAATCAACAGTTTTCTGGGCACTGACATAAAAACTGAGAAGATGCTGGAAATATTGAGGGCGCTTGAATTTGAAACAGATAAAAAGAGCATGATGGTGAGGGTTCCAAGCTTCAGACCGGATGTGGAAAGAGAAGCGGATTTGGCTGAAGAGGTGGCAAGGTTTTATGGGTATAATAACATTGAAGCCACGCTGCTTTCAGGCAAAGCCTCGTCTGTCGGGAGAAAAACCTTCAAACAGAAGGTTGAGGACATAATCAGGAATACCATGGTATCATGCGGCTTGTATGAGGCGTATACCTATTCCTTTGCAAGTCCAAGAGTCTATAACAGGATAGGGCTTTCACAGGATGATGAGCTGCGGAAGGCAGTGGAGATATCAAATCCGCTGGGTGAGGAATTCGGCATAATGAGGACTACTACTATTCCCGACATGCTTGAGATAATCAGCAGGAATTATAACAGGCGTGTTGACTCAGCAAGGCTTTTCGAGCTTTCATATGTCTATATACCGGAAAGCCTGCCGGTCAGCAAGCTTCCAAATGAAAAAGAGGTTCTGACGCTTGGAATGTATGGCGGTTTGGACTTCTATGATTTGAAAGGGACTGTTGAAGATCTTTTGGATGCACTGGGGATAGAAAATTACGAATTTGAACCTTTAAAAGATTCTGCAACCTTCCATCCCGGAAGGACGGCAAAAATTGTTGTAAGCGGGCAGCAAATCGGCTTGATGGGAGAGGTTCATCCGGATGTTGCCGAGAGATTCGAAGGCCCTGAAAAAATCTATATTGGTGTTATTGATGTCGGACCTCTTACAGCTGCAGCAAACATGGTGGCTGAGTATAAGCCGCTGCCGAAGTTCCCTGCTGTTACACGTGATATAGCTATGCTTGTAAAAGACGAGATACTGGTAAAACAGATAGAGGACATCATAAAACAAAGATCGGGCAAGGTACTGGAAGAATACAAGCTCTTTGACGTGTACAAGGGCAAGCAGGTTCCGGAAGGCATGAAGAGTGTTGCATATTCCATAACCTTCAGGGCTGACGATAGAACTCTTACGGATGAAGAAGTGAACAAGGTGATGCATAAAATTGTCGAGGGACTGAAAAGCAATATTGATGCGCAACTCAGGGAATAAAGCAACCAAAAAAGAACGGTGTCCCATGGACATCGTTCTTTTTTTGGTCACTTTACTACAACTGCTTTTCAGCCATTTCAATCATTCTTTTAACCATTTGTCCCCCTATGGGTCCGCCTTCTGCACCGTTTTGCCGGCAGGATACATCACCCTTGTAGTGGTCATTGTTTTCCTTTACGAACTGCTGATGCCCAATTTCCTGAGCACATTCCATTTTAAATCTTGTTAATGCTTCCCTGCTTTGGGGAACTAAGGGTGTTTTTGCTCTTGACATTTTTATCACCTCTGATAATATTATTTACCGAAAATCAAATTTATTACGGTTTAAATAATACTAAAATTAGTATTACTTTGGAGTCAATGAAAAACATGTATTTCATTTTTCCGGCTGTATTGCATAGTTTACGATTTATGTCTAGGTCAAGGAAGCTGATTTCTAATCGCGAATTGATTCAATTCGCGATTAGAAATCAGCAAATATTTATCATAAATCATATAGGAAGTTTATAAAAGTTTTTACCATGGTTTTATAATGTTCATCAATACTGCAGATTTAGACGGGTATAATATTATTATTCAAGATTTACACTTGATACAAATATTAATCATATATCATACAGAAATAACGGCATGGAGGTAATTATGGACAATAAACAATTTTTTGATTTTGTAAACAGCCTGGACCGGTCAATGTTTTTGGAAGACGAATACAAGGAGTATGCCAATTATGATGAAGCCCTTCCCATAGGCTATGAACAGACTATTTCACAGCCTTCGCTTGTTTATGATATGACTATAAAGCTTGACATTGACAAGGGATGCAAAGTTCTTGAAATAGGTACCGGCTCCGGATATCAGACCGTGCTGCTTGCAAAATTCGCCAGGGAAGTCTATACGGTCGAGAAAATCAAGGAGCTGTCATGGAAGGCAGTACAAAGGATTATGGATTTAGGCTACAGGAATGTCAATTTCAGAATCGGGGATGGAAGCGAGGGATGGCCGGACTTTGCCCCTTATGACAGAATAATTGTGACTGCGGCTGCTTCGGAGATACCGGCAGCTTTATTTGGACAGTTGAAAAACGGGGGAAGGATGATAATAC
>CALMWN010000331.1 GCA_937873555.1 uncultured Clostridia bacterium | reverse complement strand
CCTTTTGGGAATTTGGACTACTGGTAATTTATAACTTTAAGGTTCCGTATCTATAATAATGAACCCGCTAAACGTAGTTTTTAGCTACTTATTGATTTATGGCATGAAAATAGGCAATGAACATTTCCTGTTGAGAATTCCGGGACTTGGGATACAAGGAGATGCCTTTGGAATAGCAATTGCCAGAACCATCGGTGCAGTGCTTGTATCGTATGCATTATTCAATGGATCGAATCTGATAAAGATAGAAGTTGAAAGAAACTTCAAGTTTAACTTCGAGCTTCTCAGATCAATATATGGAATAGGGCTTTCGGCTAGTGTTGAATCTTTGCTTTTTAGCGGTGGAAAACTAATAACTCAAACATTTATAGTAGCAATGGGGACTGCGTCCATAGCTGCAAATTATGTTACTATTTCAATTGCCGGACTAATATGTATTCCAGCAGATGCGTTGTGTATTGCAGCTACAATATTGGTAGGACAATATATGGGTAGACGTGATAGCAGTGGAGCTAAAGAAATATTAATGTACCTTGTAAAGGTAGCATCGCTATGTCTGCTTGGATTAGGAGCAATAACTTTCCCATTTGCCGGTATCCTGGCTTCTGCTTTTACAGATAGTAAGGATGTCGTAGTAATAACCTCTGTACTGATAAGAGTTTATATTCTGATAATTCCTTTACTTTATGTAGTTTCATTTATTCTCCAGGCAGGGTTAAAGGGCACAGGAGATGTAAAATTTACAATGACAGTGTCAATGCTTGGTATGTGGGCATTTAGGATAATATTGGGTTATATAGTAGGTGTAACTTTCAAAGTAGGGGTTCTTGGCGTCTGGATTGGAATGTATGTTGATTGGATAGTACGAGGGGCTTTATTCTATATTCGGCTACAGCGTGGTAAATGGAAGGAGAATGTCGTAGTTAGAAATGTAGGGGAGGCAGTATAACCTTATTGATAACAGCATTTTAGTAAATTTAATGCAGCCTTAATATGCATCTTACAATGATATGGTATTTATATAATGATACTGATGAGAAAAGAGGGAGAACATGTACCTGTATGATTACCATATGCATTCGTTGAATTCCAGTGACGGCAGAAACTCTATTTCCGATATGTGCGCAAAAGCTATTGCAGCCGGACTTGATGAGATTGCAATTACCGATCATTTTGAGCCGACCAGGGGAAATGAAAGATATGCATATTACAAACCGGATTGCTACTTCTTTGATATGATGAAGGCAAGAGCAATTTTCGGGACTCAGCTCAATATAAAATCTGCTATAGAACTTGGACAGCCACACCTGTACCCCGAATATTCATTGAAATTGATTGAATCATATCCATATGACTATGTACTTGCATCAGCACACAAGATGAAGGGTGATATAGATTTTGGGGATATAGTTTATGATCAGGATAATAAGGAAGAATTTTGTGTCAGATATCTTGAAGAACTAAAGGCACTGGTTGAATGGAATATGTTTGACTGTATAGGTCATTTGGACCTGGTTAAAAGATACGCCTCAAAATATGGAGTTATTGTAAATCTCATGGATTACAGGGAGCAGCTTGAGGAAATTTTTAAAATCCTTATCAATAATGGAAAAGGTATTGAAATTAATACTTCAGGGTTAAGGCAACAGGCCAAAGAGTGCCTTCCAGGACTTGAGATTGTGAAGTTCTACAGACAGCTTGGGGGAGAGATAATAACCGTCGGCTCAGATGCTCACTGCTCGGAAGATGTGGGCAAAGGTGTGAAGGAAGCAGTTGAGATTATAAAAGCTGCCGGATTTAACTATATGACTGTATATGAAAGAAGGTTGCCTTATGCGGTAAGAATATCCGGAAAGTCTTCTTCGTACAATCCGGCAATGAAATTTGCATGATTTCATGCATTGTAACTTTTTTATAGATTGTATGACTGCAGCGGCTTAAGTCTAAAGACAAGCTGCACCTGTGAACAGGAGATGGAAATGGATTTAAAAATACATATAGGGTTTGGTTTTCATGTGAACCTGTATCACTCATTCAGGGGCGATTCGAATGATGATATGGGTTTTGGCGGGGATATCAGAGTCATCCGTAAAATAATTGAAGTTTTAAACAGTTATAACCGGCATGGCGTTATGGTCAAGGGGACATGGGATTTTGAAAATGCCTATTCCCTTGAGAATATCCTTCCCCGGCATGCTCCGGATATCATTCAAAATATAAAAGAACGTGTAATGAATAATGAGGACGAAATCATCCTGATGTCGTATAATAACGGCCTGATAAGCTGCATGGATGAAAAGGAATTCACAGCCTCCATCGATTGGGCCATTACAAATCCCTTCAAATCCGGTGTTGTGGATATTTTTGGCAGTTATGCACCGATGGTCAGGCCCCAGGAAATGATGTTTTCCCCTTCCAACATATTCCTCTACAAAAAACTGGGTATTAAAGCGCTGTGCCTGTATTACAGCGGAGTGCCATTTGACGGCTTCAGGACCATCATTCCTCTTCTGCCGGAGGCACATGCATTTAATCCGTTGTGGTACGAATACAAGGGTGAAAAAATGATAATAATGCCGGCGATCAGCCATTCGGACCTTGTAGATTACGGGGGCCTCCGGTCACTTGTGAGTAGACTGCACCACAAGCAAGCTCTCGGGGAAATAAGTACCGATGTAATGATTTTTATAAATCTGGATGCGGATGCCTTACTCTGGTATGGAATTCAGCTGCCCTTCCCTGCGGACAGACTGCCGCTGACCGGCGGATTGCACGGGCTTATAAAGGATACGGCTGATTTGGACTATGTTGTTTTTGACACCCCGTATAATTACATAAAAAGCCATCCACCTTTAGAGCCAGTTTCTTTCCAACAGGATATAGCAGACGGCATGTTTGACGGATATGCAAGCTGGGCGGAAAAACCTTTCAACCAGCTGGTATGGACCCGTATAGAAAATGCAAGGATAACCAATGACAAGGCTTTATGGCTTCTGGATCAGCTGAAGAACAAAAAAAAAGCAGCAAAAGCAAGAAGGCTGCTGGAACAGGCTTTCTATGACAAGCTGTGTGTCATGTCCACAACGCATTTCGGTTTGGCTGCCCCGCTCATTAATAAGGACAGGGAAAAAAAGGCCCTTCAATGGTCCTCGGATATGACGGGTAATGCTTCGAAGGCATGGAAAGAATTGCAGCAGATTTGGCTGGAGGAAAATGAGTCCACTGTGACCGGTGATATAAATAAATTGCCTGTAAATGAAAAGGTGATTCCTCTGCTTATCGACAGGCAAGACGCCAGCATGCGATTCATCAATATGACATTATCTCTTGAAAAAGGGGTTGTGTCCGACAGGGCCTGCCTCACACTGCAGGATCGGGAAGGAAGAAATGTGGAGAGTGCTTTTCTGGATGTGGCATGGCACGAAGACGGGTCTTTTGCCGAAATTCAAATATTCGCCTTTCCTGGAGTGCTGGATTATCACAGATTGAATATTCATATAAATGATAAATGTAATGACAAACCTCACAGCTGGAAAATTTACGTTAGTGAACGGAGGCTTTCCGGAGAAGGCATCTGCGTTATAAGCGACGGAAAAAATATTGAGGAAGTTACAGCCTGCGGAATGAAGCTGGGAGGAAAAGATTTCTTCCGAAGCTATATCAAATATTATCATGGGATCAGGGGAGAGGAATATGATTTCCAGGTACGGGCCAGGGAACTGCTGATCCCCGGAAGAGGCGGGAAAATTGCCGGATACAGGTTCCATGGCACGGTAGATATCCCCGGACAACTGAAACAAGGCGGTTTTCTTATGGACCTGTTCATTGTGGAAGGCATACCGGCTTTAATGGTCAGAATGGATATAGAATATCCATATACTCCCGAAAAGGATGTTATATCAAACGAGGTGGCCGTCCTGGGCCGTTTTTGCGACTGCAACTGGATAGAAGTTGCTCCCATTCAGGTCAAACCGCAGATATCCGAACATGCTTATATCATAAAGCAAAATTATCAGGGCGACATTAACAGCTACTGCGTGGATGACTTTAAAAAAGCTGATGAGAGAAATACGCTGCTGGATTCTTTCAATCATCATATCACAGCGGGTTTTATCGGTATTACGGATGGGAAAAACGGCCTGGCTGTGGCAGTGGACAGGGCCAGGCTCAGTTCGATGGCATTTTGTCCGATGCGGATGCATGGGACAAGCCAGGGGGTGAGGGTATCCCTGAATCCTTTCGGCACATATTTCGGGAAACAAAGGTATCATAAGACGTATACCGGAGGAGTGGCGCAAAAACTGATGGTAGCAGCCAGCCCTTATCACCGGTCCCTTGCACCGGCGTATAATGGTGTCACTGCCAATTTCATGCTGGCTTTGTTTCCCTTCAGGGGAGGAATGCCGGCAGAGAAAATATCGGCCTGCATCAAAGCTTTCAGCAACGGCAGTGCATTTTTTGAATTACCCAATGACTATTCCCGGGAGAAAAGGAAAGAAAACATAATCCTACACGTACATGAAAAAGAAAGTATTTCACCGGACATTCACAGCAATTACAGCCCGCTTTCCAAAGGAATTCCCCTGGAGCTTAAACTGAAGGTTTTCCTGAACATTATCAAGTCATGGTTTTTGCATTAGGGAACTATGAGTTTGAAGCTTTGACAGCTCTTATACCATATCACCTGAAATTTTCATATAGCTTTCAGCCCTTGAATCCCCGATGCCGATGCCCTTATATTTAAAGCCGGTCTCTACAGCTTCTCCAAAGGGCAACAGGTTTTTTGCATCTATTATTACCGGCGTTCTCATTTTATTATAAACACTGCACAAATCCATTGCTTTGAATTCTTCCCATTCGGTCATGATGATCAGGCAGTCCGATTGACTTACGGCATCCTCCAGAGATTGGGCAAAGTGTACATTAAAGCCGAAAGTCTCTTCCAGTTTTTTCACTACAGGGTCATATACCGTAATATTATTTTTTGTTGCCGAGAGCTTTTGGAGTAGTTTTACCGAAGGGGAATTACGGGTGTCGTTTGTGCCGGCCTTAAAGCTCAGCCCCAGGATAGTGACATTTTTATCTGAAGTATCTGCAAGCTCTTTGCTGATATAGCTCATAATATTCTTTATTTGAACTTCGTTCCTGTTCAAAACCGATTTGAGCAGGCTGACGTTTGCATTTGCCTTTGCACCGAAATTGATAAGTGATTTGATGTCCTTGTTAAGGCAGGGGCCTCCAAATCCAGGCCCCGGACTTAAGTATGAGCTGCCTATCCTTTTATCGAGTTTCATCCCCTGCAGCACGGAATTGATATCTGCACCCACCTTTTCACAAATTTCCGCAATTTCGTTTATAAAGGAGATCCTGGCAGCCAGGTAGGAGTTACAGGCGTATTTCAGCATTTCGGAGCTTTTGGTGTCGGTAAGCACGACAGGTGTGTCAAAGGTACTGTATAATTCCTTCATTTTCGCGGAGGATTTTTCGCTGTCAGCGCCTAAAACAATGCGCTCCGGGAAGAGAAAGTCCCTGACGGCGCTTCCTTCTCTCAGGAACTCCGGATTTGAAACAACATCAAAGGTGTAATGAGCATTTTTCATATTGTTATGCAGAAACGCCCTTGCAATTTCACATGTACCTACAGGAACTGTGCTTTTGATCACTATCACCTTGTATCCGTTCATGCAAGCAGCGATACTCCGCCATGCGTTAATCAGATGGGACAGGTCTGTGCCGCCGTTTTTGCTTTCAGGGGTTCCCACTGCTATCATGATGATTTCTGATTCTGTCACAGCGTCTTTAATGCACGTGGTAAATCTGATTTTATTCTTCATTTTTGCTTCCTCAAGAAGTGAAGGAAGACCGTCTTCATAAATCGGCAGCACATTGTTGTTAAGGTTTATTATCTTCTTCTCATCGATATCTGCACAGATAACATTATTTCCGTGCACTGCCAGACCTATTCCGGTAACCAGCCCTACATATCCTGTTCCACCTATGACTGCTACGTTCATTTTAATCCTCCGTTTCAATATATATTTTCAGGCGGTTTTGCCTAAACTCCTGTGGTATTCTTCCATTGCTGAATGATAATCCGAAACAAGCTGACCGAATATACTCTCCCAGGATTTTAAAAGGGTATACTGCCTCGCGTTTGCACCCAGTCTGCATATCAGGCTGCTGTCGTCAAGAAACCGGGAAATGGATGTTGAGAAGCTTTCCACGTTTCTGGGCTCGCAAAGAAAGCCGTTATAATTGTTCATGATACTGTCCTTTACCCCGCCGGAATTGACAGCCACAACCGGAAGCCCTGAAGCCATGGCTTCCAGAACCACATTGCCGAAGGTTTCCGTACTTGAGGGGAAGACGAATACATCACAGGAAGCGTACATGGCTGATAAAGCCTGCCCTTTCAAATAACCGGTAAAAACAACATTATCCGGTGAAACCTCCTTCATGTATGAAGCGTAGGGCCCGTCTCCTACAACGACAAACTGTGCCGATCCGGGATAGGTTCTGTTAATATTTATAATACTTGCCATCAGGATATCGAGATCCTTTTCGGCAGCAAGCCTTCCGGCGTATAGAAAAACCTTCCTGTTTTCGGGATTTATTTGAGCTCTTATATCCGGATTCCTGTGGACGGGGTTGAAGGCTTCGGTGTCTATACCCCTGGACCAAAGCCTGAGGTTTTCAATACCCTTTGATTGAAGAATTTCAATTGTCTCCCTGGAAGGAGAAAAATTGATGCTGCAAAAGCTGTGAAACCACCTGAAAAAATTCCACAGCAAAGGCTCAAGGAAATCAAGATTGTAATATTTGAGATATGCATCAAAATTCGTATGAAAGGAGGAGACAACGGGTATATTTCTTTCGCGGGCGTATTTCAAACCTGAAAGCCCTATACCTAAGGGGGTAACGATGTGTACAATATCCGGTTTGAATTTGTCTGCAAGCCTTGAAAAATTGGAATACATGGGCACTGATAATCTGCACTCCGGATATATGGGGAAATTAATGCTCCTGAACCTTTTTACATATTTTCGGTCTGAAATTTCCGAATCACCCGGGTAATGAGGCGAGAAAAACACATGCCTGACATTATTGGCTGAAAGGTAATTGCCCAACCTGCCAAGTGTATTGGTTACACCATTGATCTGGGGGAGGTATGTGTCGGTAAAATATGCTATTTTCATAACAGGATCTCCTATGCAGCATTTATAATACTATTTTCACATGCGATACAAATATATATGATTGAAAAACAAATGGATGTACAAGCTTTAAGAGTATAATACATATCCAGCTCGAATGAAGGAACATTGCTTTCCCTGCAATACTCTTCATGTAATTCATCGATATAAGCGCATATGGAAAAGGACTCACGGTTGACGACTGCATTTTTGCCATAATTAAACCCGGTAATTGCATTATAGTTGATATTACAGTAGCCTGACAGCTGGATTTCATACAGGTAGTGCTCTAAAAGGCCACCTTTGAAATTTTCTGAATGAGCATGGCAAAAAAAATCCGAAAGGTAATGAGTGATGATTCCCAGCCTTTCGGAGAAGAGTCTTGTACACTTATTAAGTTTTAAACCGAGAAGGTAGCCGATTTCTTTTCTTATGAACCCTATTGAGTCCTTTTTGTAGTGTGGAATCTGTATGAGGCGGGAGGATATATCAGGCTTTATGTTACCTAAAATAAAACCTGCGGTATCCAAATTTACTTTCAATTCTTTCTCTACGGCATGCATTAATCTATGTGATATGCCAAGGTGAGTAAATGTGTTCATGTCATCACGCCCTTAATATCATAATATAAATCAACAACACCATTATAAAGCTGAAATAATAAAAAATAATTAAAAGCATGTAAAATTCAGGTTAAAGCAAAATTTTAAGGAAATGTCCCTACAATCCGACAAATAGTTAACCTGCATTTTACATATCCATAAATTCCTTTTAATACTGAAAGCGTAAAATGACAGCAGGAGGTGACGGTATGCTTTTGAAGGATTTGTCCGTCCCAATTCAGCTTTCGAACCTTAACATGTCATCTATCAGGATTAATCCGAAATTGGTCAGAAGAACTGTATTGCTCCTTTTATGTGTGACAATATTTCTGACGGCAATAGCATGGTTCAACAAGACATCAGATAGCAGCAATTATAAAGATATGTCTACAGCTAATTTCAGATTTGATATCAATAAACTTACGGCTGCGGCAAGAATCATCGAATCACTCAGGGCAGACAGGGGATATCCGGATATACCCGTCTATGGAACTGAGGGCAAGGTTCTTGGCGGCAATGAGATAAATGAAGGATTGAGGAAAGCTTTGGTGAAGCTAGCCGATTCTGATAATGACGGCATGGTATCGGACACGGAGATTTCCGGATTGGAAATTATGCACTTAAAACCCGAGCTGTACACAAAGGAACTCAGGGAACTTAAATTCAATTTCTCATCGAATGATGCAAATTTAAATAACTATGTAATTATAACCCATGGGAAACAAGCTGGTACTGTCCTCTACAACGGACCCTTACGCTTCACAGACAGCAAGGGCAGAAGATTTTTCGGCCTTGAACTTTTCATGGAGGGGACAGTCATTAAGAAATAATCAATAAAGGAGTTACAAGTATGAAAAGAGCATTAAAATCAATTTCCCTTGCAATAGCCATTTTGATTGGAGTAAGCTTTACAATCCCGACAGGTGTATTTGCCGAAAAACAGGAAAAAGTCTTCAATCTTATCGAGATTACTGATTTTCACGGTGCTCTTGAAGACTCTAAGGGACTTCCGGTAGCAGCTGTACTTGCGGAAAATATAATTGGCATTAAGGCTGCAAATCCAGACAGGATTCTGATTTTAGGTGGAGGAGACCTGTATCAGGGTTCCCCCGTGTCAAATATATTAAGGGGAGTTCCGGTTCAAAAAATCCTTGATTCCATGGGAATGGAAGTGACTGCCCTTGGAAATCATGAATTTGATTGGTCCATAGATACTTTGAAATCTGTCACTATGAAAAACGCAAAATACAGCGTAGTGTGCGCAAACCTATATGACAGGACTACAGGAAAAAGGACTTTTGAACCTTACAGGATATATGAAAAGGATGGGATCAAAATTGCTGTTATAGGTGCAACGACGCTTGATACCCCAAATATCGTCCTTGCCGCAAATGTTGAAAACTACGAATTTACCGATATAGCAAAAGAAATCAATAATGCTGCACAGGAAATCCGCAGCGGTAAAAAAGCAGATATAGTACTGGCAGTTGTTCATGAGGGTGGAGCAGTCAATGATAAGGGAGAAAAATCGGGACCGATATTCGATATTGCCTCAAAGCTAACCGGTGTAGATGCACTGTTCGGAGGGCATACCCACACTATAGTCAATACTGTTGTAGGGAATATGCCGGTATTGGTTGCAAATAACGCAGGCAAGGGATTTGTAAATCTGAAAATGACGGTGGATGACAGTAAAAAACCTGTTTTCAAAGGCGAGTATACGGCACTGGATACAGATGTGCCCAATGGTTACAAAGCTGCAGCTTTGAAACTCAACAAAGATGTGAAGGGAATTGTGGATGAGGCGAAAGTGCAGATTGGCCCCATACTTGATGAGAAGCTTGGCGTAACTGATACGGATCTTACAAGAAACCAGGGCTCTGCTCCGTATGGAGACTCCTTCCTCGGAAACTGGATAACAGATGTAATACGGGACAGGGTCAAAGCCGATATTGCCCTTCAGAACAACGGAGGCATCAGGATAGACATACCTAAAGGCGATATAACAACCGGCACCATGTATTACATAATGCCTTTTGATAATACGATATGTACCTTGCATATTAAAAAAGCGGGGCTAAAGGCTTTGCTTGAACAGGCTTTCAATGATGCCGACCCCGCGAACAGGATCATTGAAGGGAAAGGCATACAGCTTTCGGGCATCAAAGTGACTTATGACTCTTCCAGGCCTTCCTTTGACAGGATTCTGGATATTATGAGAGAGGACGGCAGCTTAATAACTGAAGATGAGGAACTGCTTCTGGCGACAAATGACTTTCTGGCCGGTGGAGGAGACGGATTTACACAATTTAAAAAATACAAATATGCAGATTCGGGAATTTTAGTACGTGATGCGATGAGCGACAATATAAAAGCAAACAACGGCATTTACACCAAGCTCAATGGAAGGATAATAAACAGCTATTCTCCCAAAGGACAGGAAGTTATTACAACTCATGAAGGAAAGTCCTACTATACGGTAAAAGCCGGGGACTGCCTCAGTGCAATTGGTGAACTGTTCGGAACAGATTATATGATTATTGCAAGAGAGAATAACATAAACAATGTTGATCTGATCTTTCCCGGACAGAAGCTGCTCATACCTTCGAGATAGCCTTTATAAAGTTTTTGTAATTGTAAAGTCTATCAATTGATAAACAGTTGTTTACACTATTTTGACGAGAACATAAACTTAAGTTAACAGTAATAAGTTATTATATTAAAAGCACTTAATTTTTTCCTCCTTAATTACAATAATGACAACGCCTCAGATGCATCTGAGGCGTTGTCATTATATTGAAGTGAAATTGAACATTGATGCATGGTGACAGGGCGGACAGAGCCGCCCGCACCTGCTTCCTACGGTTTTCTAAAATCTTTCAGTACTTCAAGTGCAATATCCGGCACGTTGGTTATAATCCCATCCACACCAAGATTAGCGAACTTCATGATTAACTCAGCATCATCAACAGTATAAGTGTTTATACGAATATTGTTTTTTTTACACAACTCCGTCAGTTCGCTGTTTATATTATAATAGAGCGGGTGGATGGCATCTGCATTAAGTCTTGCGGCATAATCCCAAGGGAATACAATTCCGTGGCTGTACAATAATCCTACCTTGAGATCGGGGGCAATTTCTTTAATCTCAAACATACTGTAATGGTTAAAAGATGAAAGGATTACCTTCTTTTCAAATCCGTACTTTCTTATCAGATTTATGACTGTTTTCTCCATACCTTCATATTTTACTACGTTGTTTTTAAGCTCGATGTTAAGTAGCATTTCTTTGTCTGAGAGCAATTCAAGAACTTCTGAGAGTGCAGAGATTTTTTCTCCTGTAAATTCAGATGAGTACCAGCCTCCGAAATCATAGCGTCCAAGCTCTTCAAATGTAAGATTCTTCACAAATCCACTCCCGTTACTGGTTCTGTCGATTTTTTCATCGTGTATTACGACCGGATGTCCGTCGATGGTTAGTTGTACGTCTAGTTCTATTCCGTCTGAACCCATAAACAGGGCCTTCCTAAAGGAGCTCATGGTATTTTCCGGAGCATATGCGGATGCTCCTCTATGGGCTATAATAAGTGGTTGTTTCATAAAAACCGTCCTTTCAAAGCAATGTGTAAAAGCTATTGAATTTAAGCATTATCAGTCTATCATAAGATTTTTCCAAAAATATAAAATCCATGTTAAAAAATTATATAAATAGAAATTAACATTTATTTACATGACATTAATACAGGCATAACCTTCAAAATATAAAATGTTCCAAGGTTAATCATAACCTGTATATGTTTATAGTTTATCGCAGTTTGACCGTATTTGCAGTAAGGAGACCAAAATGGAGTTTCAAATAACGGAAAATATGGAAAGGGAAAATAAAAAAAACGGAAGAGCGTATGGGAAAGCTATAAAGGCAGCAGGCAGCTATGTGGAGCCATTGCTTTACATACTGCCTTCACTTCTTATCTTTTGTGTTTTTATTTTTTACCCGGTATTTAAAACAATATATTTATCCTTTTATTATACCGATTTGAATGGAGATCCCTCAAGCTTTGCCGGCTTGGAAAACTATGCGGAGTTTTTCAAAGGAGCAGTTTTCAGGAACAGCCTTTATGTTTCCTTGAAGTTTGTACTGCTCACTGTACCGGGTACAGTGGCTGCTGCGCTTTTCCTTGCACTTCTTGGCAATCTTGGGTTAAAAACCATCAGTCTGTTCAGGACAATGTTCAGTATGACGATTTCAGTTTCAGTTGCTACTGCTTCGACCATATGGATGCTGTTGTACCACCCCCGGTATAGGGGTCTTTAACTACCTCCTGACCTGTATAGGCCTGAAGCTGGTCAAATGGCTTACCGATTCACATTATGCCTTGCTTTCCATAGGAATAATGACAGTGTGGATGCACCTGGGTTTTATATTCCTTGTGCTGTTGGGAGGACTAAAGGGAATTTCTAGGGAGCTTTATGAAAGTGCCGATATTGATGGAGCAGGGAATATAAGCCAATTTTGGCATATAACCCTCCCCATGCTGTCCCCTGTGCTTTTCTTCTCGTCTGTGGTGACAATGATAAGTTCAATCCAGGCTTTCGGACAATTCAACATTATGACCAAGGGTGGTCCTGCCGACTCGACAAATGTGGTTGTATACGAACTGTACAGAGAAGCATTCGTCAATTTTCAGTTCGGTACTGCCAGCGCCATGGCAATGATACTTTTCATGGCAATACTTCTCTTGACTATAATACAGTTTGCGCTTGGAGAAAAGAAGGTGTTTTATCAATGAAACCAATTTATAAAAATTATAAATGGCTGGAAAGCTCAATTCTTTACGTATTGTGTTCGGTATCGGCACTGCTGGTGATGTTCCCCCTTTTGTATGCCCTCGTGTTCAGCTTTTTTACATCCGGGGAAGCCAACCAGTTCCCTCCGAAATTCTGGCCATCAACATTATACCTGAAAAATTATTACGATGCGTGGAATTCAATTAAAATTTACCGGTTTGTTATAAACAGCACGGTAATTTCAGTCCTGATAACAGCCGGTCAGCTTATAACAGCAAGCCTGTCGGCATATGCCTTCTCATTTTTCACCTTTAAGGGAAGGAATGTACTGTTCATAATGTTTATTGCGCCATATGAGGCCACACTGATCCCGAACTATCTGACGGTGAGAAGCCTGGGGTGGCTTGATACATACCAAGGTATGGCGGTGCCCTTCTTAGCAAGTGCATTGGGAATGTTCCTGCTGAGGCAGCACTTTATGACCATACCGAAAGACCTGTATGAAGCTGCTCAGATAGATGGATTTGGAAGGTTCAGATTTCTGCTGTCGGTGGTCATTCCCCTTTCCAGACCTGCACTTGCCACCTTTGGTGTGTACACATTCATGCAGGCGTGGAATGCTTACGTATGGCCGCTGCTTGTGACAAATTCAAACAATATGAGGACAGTGCAGATAGGAATTACCATGCTGAGGTGGGAAGAATCCATGTCATGGGGATTGGTGCTGGCGGGAGTAATCATTGTATTGCTGCCATCCGTGCTATCCCTGATCGCCGCCCAGAAACAACTGGTTGAGGGTCTAACTGCAGGAGCAGTAAAGTACTGATTATCTGCAGATAAATAAAAGGAGGTAACAAAATGAAAGGAATATTTACCAGAATTATTTCTGCTGTAGTGAGCGTATCAATATTGATATCACTGGCAGCATGTGGACAGAAAACTGCAACAAACGCTCCACAGGCTAAAGCTCAGGAAACTGCAAAACAGGATTCGTCAAAACCGGTTGAGGTTTCCTTCTGGCACTCTATGGGAGGAACCGGCGGAGAAGGAATCGACAAAATGGTACAGGATTTCAATTCCTCCAACAAGAAAAACATAAAGGTGACCGCCACCTTCCAGGGGAGTTATGATGACGCCCTCAACAAGATGAAGGCGGCAGCCCAGTCAAATTCAGGTCCGAACATCATGCAGCTATACGACATAGGGACCCACTTCATGATAGACTCAAAGTGGACTGTGCCGGTACAGAATTACATAGACAGTGAGAAATTCGACGTATCAAAACTGGAGCCCAATATCCTGGGTTACTACACTGTAGACAACAAGCTTCACTCAATGCCTTTCAATTCATCGACTCCGATTCTGTACTACAATAAGAATGCTTTCAAGGATGCGGGGCTGGATCCTGAAAAACCGCCCAAAAACTTCAAGGAAATTGAAGAATACTCAAAAAAGCTTCTTAAGAAGGATTCAAACGGTAATGTCACACAGTATGGCTATTCCATGGCGATATACGGCTGGTTCTTTGAGCAGTTCCAGGCAAAGACGGGAAGCTTGTTTGTGAATAACGGAAACGGGAGGGACGCCAGAGGAACCGAGGTTGTCTATGTTACCGACCAGAATGTGAAACTTCTTGAATGGTGGAAAAAATGGTGGACAGCGAGCTGGCGGGTAATTTCGGCAGAACCACAGCCGATACGCAAAAGGCATTTATTGCAGGGAAAACTGCCATTATCCTGGAATCAACGGCAGCACTTGCAAGTTTGATAAAAGGTATAGATAAAAAGTTTGAAATAGGAACCGGATTCTATCCAAGCCCTACAGATGATACAAGCGGCGGAGTTTGCATAGGCGGAGGAAGCCTTTGGATGATGGCAAACAAACCTCAGCCGGAGCAGGACGCGGCGTGGGAATTTATCAAATTTGTGGTATCGCCTCCGACCCAGGCTTACTGGAATACCAAGACCGGGTACTTCCCAATCAGTATTGACGCACAGAAGGAATCCGCATTTATTGAAAATGCAAAACAATATCCTCAGTTCAAGACAGCTCTTGACCAGCTGCATTCCACAAAACTTGCAAGAGCCACCCAGGGAGGATTAATAGGAGTATTCCCGCAGGCCAGGCAGGAAGTGGAGAAGGCCATAGAGGAAACCATCCAGGGTTCGAAACCTGCAAAAAAAGCGCTGGAGGATTCTGCTGCCGTTATAAATAAAGCACTTGAAACATACAACAAGACAGTAAAATAAGTCTGTTGAAATACAAATATAAAAGGATGGCGTATAAACATGAATGGCAATTTATATTTTTCAAGTTCCAATTCTGAACAATCAAACAATTTGAATTTCTGCAAAAGCCAGATAGCGGAAAATTCAAGAATAATCGATGGTTATATCAAAGAGCTTAAGGAACTGGAATCAAGACTTTTAGGCAAGGACCTGGAAAAATCCGTAGCTTGAAAGAGTAAGGAATTATCAAATAAAGTGCATTTTGCGATTTGAGCTGCCACAGATAAGAGCTTCGGATACCTCAAATTTACACTAAATTTACTTTCAGTTAATCCCAGGTTTATGTTGATACATTAATATTTGATTAACACGATAGTTCAATTTAAGGCACAGGCAAGGGCAACTGCCAAGTGCCTGTTTTTTTATTTTAAAAAGGGATGTTTCGTAAGAAATAATCAGATTGCTTTTGATGCTTATAAAGAGTTGAAGAAAAATCTGCTTTTCTCTTTGTAAAATGTGATTTTGAACAATTGTTAAGAAGCGTCCCGTACCGGGAAGTGTCCTTCCGGCTTTGATTTATAATATAATGAAAATCATGGAAGACTTATGAATGAGTCTTTTTGTTTTATGTGATATAATTAGTAAATAGTTAAGAATTGTCTCTTTAAAAAGGGTAATAAAAGTGATTTTTGTAAGGGACACAATGCAAATGACCAGTCATTGACAAACCTTAACGGATTTTGTATTAAAATTACAGGGGGTATGGACATGATGATTAAGCCTTGCAGGACAAAATGGAAGAGCGAGATGACCGGGCGGGAAC
>CALMWN010000330.1 GCA_937873555.1 uncultured Clostridia bacterium | reverse complement strand
TAAAATACAGTAGATTGTCAACTGAAGAGTGCTCGGAGTGGACCACTCCACGATTATAAACAAATAAATTTCCGGGAGTTGCATCATATTCAGCTTGCTCTATGTATACTTTTCCGCAGCCGCTTTTTATATAAACAATTTCACAATACTCGTGAGTGTGTGGCCTCATCTGCCAGCCTGGAGTTGCCTCGATATTACCAATAAAAGCTACTTCTGCTTGAAGGACATCTTTTAGTTCATTTTTGTAAAGTCTTGAATGCTGTGAACTGCTTATTGACATAGACTCGTACTCATTTTCCATGGCTTCTCCACCTTTCTTTTTTTGGTTTTGTTTATCGAGTATGACCGGTTACATAATATTATCATATACGGCATTTGGTAAATTGGCAATATATAGGCAAACCTTCTTAGAAAAGTAGACAACAAGAAAACATAAATTTAAAGCAATAAACTCTATTAGCACTTATTTATCTTAATGATAAAATAATTTTGGCATAATTTGTATAATCAAATCTCATTTGCTTGCAATGAAGGTTTTCTCAATAAAGAGCCAAGTAGATAAACTTATTTATATACACTGGAGGTGCGAAATGGAAATTATCAATTTTAATACAATAAAACAGGCATTATCACAGGAAACAAGTAAAAACTTCTGGGTAAAGTGTGTAGATGGATCTGCTGAAATAGGAGATCCTGTAAGTTTTTTCAGTAAGAATGTGTTTGATGAAAACCTGACTTTTGATATTGCCAATAACAAGGTATTAGCTAATATTAGTCTTAATGGGTCCATAAAACACCTATCTATATATAGAAGCAGCTATAGGGTCGACTGCATACCAGGTGTGTGGGTGCAAAAGGATTTTTCAAATACAGGGCCTTATTCGTATTCAGTAAGAATCGGTAAGACTGTACATGATCTCTCCAAAGTTGACTGGTCTTTAAAAACATCCCTGCTTGATAACATATTTCCCGTAACCAAACTGACAGACGGAGAAAAGGTAAGTATAACCCTAATAACCTATGCACCAATTTCTCAGGATGGAAAGATAAGGCTGAGAGGAATAATATATGGCTTATATCTGGAAAATATCAGCGGTTCTGATATAACCGGAAGCATTATCCTGCCCATGGTGAACGGTTCGAGAGAAGAGAGGCGTACAAACCGGGATGTGTACATATGTGCTGCAGATTATACGGAAAAGAGATTGGAGATACCTTATAATCTTGCACCAGGTCAGCATATATGGGTTCCTGCTGTATTGTCGGCACCAGGAGAAACTGTTGTAGAGCAAATTGATGAGAAAGGATCTCTTTACTGGTTAAACTCTACATGGTCTTATTTTAAGAGCATTACAGGTAAACTCTCAATGCCGAAGGATAAATTTATGGAAGAATTCTTCCAAAGAGCAGTACATCAGTGCATTGAAAGTATAGGAATGGATGGAAATGGGCGGATCGCAGGCTCCAACTGGGGCACCTACCCCACTACTCCAGAGATTTGGATGAAAGATATGTACTACTCTTTCCTCCCACTATTTTTGCTGGAAACTGAATTTTTTAAAGAGGGAATAATGTGGTTTCTGGACTATAGCATACGCCCTAAGGGAAATAAGTTTAACGGGGGTATTGGACACTCTCTAAGCAACGCCCTAACTCCTGTCATAATGGCAGGCCTGTACTATTCAAGTACTGGAGACAGGGAGTTTTTCCTAAACAATCCCGAAATTAAGGAAAGAATCAAATCCTCACTTAATCAGGTAATAGTATCCAGAGAACGGCCGGATATTTGGCTTTTTCCCTCAATATGGATATCGGATGGACTATCATTAGGGGATTACCATACAGGTTCCAATGTTGTTGCGTGGTATTCCTTCAAATCTTTCGCAAGGATTCTCCGGGATGTATTTGGTGAACATGAAACTGCAAATGACTATAACGACATAGCAGATAAGGTTAAGCAGGATCTGGAGAGGTATTGTATTATCAACGGGCCATATGGCAGGCAATATATTGAGGGTGTTAATGAGGATAATTCAGTACCCTGTATGGGCCATGACGGGGAGGAAAGCGATACTACCCTCATGCCATTATATGGATACCTGGCTTATGATAATGAGGTCTTTAAGAACTATACGCAATTTGCCGTGTCGAAATACAACCATTTCTATGTGCCCGAAACCAAAGGTCTCAGGTGGCATACAAATGTAAGCACCGATGGAACTTTCCCAGGGTATATCACGGGCTTTGCCAATGTAATAAATTGTAAAAGCATGAACGGGGAAGACGGGTATATGACGGAAATCAGACGGTTAACCGATAATGATGGTTCCTTGTGGTGGTGGCCGTACCCGGGTAATGGAAAATATGGGAATGTGGTCAGGAATCATATTGCAGGTAAATGTGGTTGGGCTTCAGGTGTTTTTGCTGGCCTATTTATTTCCGAAATATTGGGCATAAAGTATGATGGATCCACCAGAACCTTGAATTTCAGACCATTTAGCCCCTCAAGTGATTTCACGTGGAATGATTTTAGGCTAGGTTCGAGCATTTTCTGTGCAGGGTTTACCAGGTCAAAACATGAAGTGTCCGCTGTGATAGAAAATAAAAATGACTACAGTGTTAGGATAGAACTGGAGATTCCACTTAATGGTAATTGCGTTCTGAAAGCTTTATTTGTGAATGATAAAGAAATAAAAGGTCCTTATCAAATGGGAGAATTTCTTAATGAGCCGACAGTGAAGCTCACGGACACTCTTTTGCCAAGAGAATCAAAAAAGATAAGGATTATTCTTTAATTAATCTGCCCCAGGTTTACCCTGCACCGATGAGCATTCCACACCCATACTGGTAGCGCCGGTCATCATAGCACGTCAATGGCTTCAGGTTACGGGCGATCTGGAATATTTAAAAAAAATCCGGAAGTTTTGTCAGCTCTAAAGGGTATATTGGACGAAGTCCCAGCTATCCTGGCAGGCACATATGCCGGAACTGGGCGAAGAAGTGACCTTTATAAGTCATTCTGCTTCAGAGTCGAAAGAGGACGGTCTGGATAAAAAGACTCTTTTAAGCATTGAGACGGCTGCAATGGGAGATGTGGATGGAGTTATTTTCAAGCGGTATGATGCAGCGTGCTTTGTAGATCCATGGACCTGGAGCAAGAGAAATGTACCCCTGGTTTTAAGATTCGTTGCCTGGGGGTATGATGGGGAAATATATACATCCTCCGGTGATTACGGCATAACCTGGACTCGGGATATCCGGTCATGGTGGCCTGAGGCAGTATCAGGAGACCAATGGAACCATGGTACAGGATGCATATAAAACCCTTTGAACTGGTGTTTTAAGGCTTGCCTGGTTAAAGATACGTTTCAAAATTTCTGTTTGTGAGGAGGGCTTAAAGTGTACAAACATCCTTTAGAAGTTGAAAGAAGTTCGGTTATACGCAGTATAGAGTGGCTTGAAGAAAGGAGATCTCTGGCTGCAGGCGGTGTATATGGCGATACCTATCCGGTTACATGGGGGGCTGACGACAACCTTTATGTCGGCACAGGAGATCCTATGTATGCGATTGTTGATGGCAGGCCGCGCCCCTGCACATGGCGCGAAGCCCATCGTGATCCCAAATTATATGGTGCAATGGGCGGACTTGCTTTTGAGATGATAACCGGCTCAGGCATGGACTTTGATGTATTCCGGGTAAATGATATGGATGGCTTTACAGGCCCCGGAGGTGCCGGCCCAAAGCCGACAGGTGTGATATCGGTGGATGGAACCATCTATTACGCTATACAGAATATGCTGGGTATCAAAAAGACAAGGAATCGTCCTGGCAGCCAGCACGGCAGTGATGCAACAATAATAAAGACGACTGATTACGGTAAGACATGGACTCCTGATCTGGAGCCTTTATGGAAAGAATTTGAGGCAGAACACTATGACAGGGATGTGCTTCTGACCTCAAACATTAAAGAATGGAAAACCCCGGATGAAGCAAGAGGAGAGTACAAAGGGTTTAAACCCATGTTCCCCGGCCCGCTTTTTGGTGGTCCGACCTTTGTACAATTCGGAAAAGACAACATGGGAGCGTTGGATGATTATGTTTACGCCGTATCCTCGGATCAGTGGGATAATGGGTCAGAGCTTCGTGCAGGCAGGGTAAAGAAAGAACGAATAATGCAAGCTGAGGAGTGGGAATTTGCCAAGAAAAAAGACGGAAAATTTGTATGGGAAAAGGGATTTGAGGATTCGAATCCTGTGCTCGCCATTGACGGACACATCAGCACGCCCGAAGTAATATACAGCCGCCGTCTCGGCAAATATATACTGCTTAACTGGTCACTCCACCGTGATTTCTATCCGGCTGAAGGCAGCTCCCTGTCAGTTTTTGAAGCTAACAGCCTCTTTGGTGAGTGGAAGCTGGTGCATTATGAATGGATGTGGGAGTTGCAGGAGGCATGCCCATACTGTCCAAGAATACCGCTAAAATGGTTTGACCAGGACACTTTGACGGGTTATCTGCTTTTTTCCGGCAGTTGGCAGATTAAAAATCCTTGGTACCGTCCACATGTGCGTAAATTTAAATTTGTACTGGCTGATGAGGTCATGAAAGGGCCTAAAGTGTAATCCTGCACTCAAAATGGCATAATAAACAACCAAGCTTTTTTAACTGGCATTGAAAAATAACATGTCCTGAAATGTTGATTACAATGCCGGGGACGCTTCTCAAATAGTGTGGAAAAATTTTTAGGAATAAACTGTTCAAGGCTTATTAAATGTAAGTCGGAAGGATAATATGCGGATTGACTTCCATGGGATTTTTGAGAAGCGTCCCCCGACAATAGGTATGCAAATATTTCAAAACAATAAGATAAATTTTTTCATTTTTATGTACATCATTAAAAGAATTATAGTAGAATTATTTAAGATATCCAAATCGCATTCAGAGTAAAGATAGTATTTCCAACAGACGTATCTCCTGGCATTGGATAAACTTTTATAGGATTTTTGTTATATATGCGCAGAAAGGATTATTGGTGAAGGCTATGGTGAGGGAAAGTATTTATAAGAGGTATATACCTGCGGTTGTGACTCCTGAACATAAAAACGACAGTGCCTGGTGGTTTGTTTTCAGTTCAAATAAATTACTGGTAAAAGTGAAGGGGGAAGCCATCGAGATACTTTTTGCAAAAAGCCTCGAAGAACTCTGCTTAAAAGCTGTACAAGAGCATTACCTGGGGATGCTGGACGGACATCCCTGCTATTCGGCAGAACTTGTAGAAGGAGCCCCGATTCCTGAAGGTATGGGTTTACAGGAGCTTCGCCCGCTGTTTGAGCTATTGGGCTATGATATGTTTCTCCTGGCGGGCAAGGCCCTGCAGATTGTGAACTGGGACCAGACCCACCGGTATTGCGGCAGATGTGGCAGTGAGACAATCACTAAAGCCGAAGAGAGGGCAAAGGTTTGTCCCAAATGCGGTTTTATGAGCTTTCCGAGATTGTCCCCTGCGATAATTGTTGCAGTTGTCAAGGG
>CALMWN010000329.1 GCA_937873555.1 uncultured Clostridia bacterium | reverse complement strand
ATACAGCCCTTTTCAATGGGCTTGTATAAATAGCATCAGCCTTTATTCCTGCCAGCTTTTCCGCTGCTGCATTGGCATGCTTTATACCTGTGTCATTGAGTTCTACATCAGTCCACCCACAGTATGTACATTTTTTGTTGCTTTCGGTTTCACCGTGCCGGACCAGTATCAATTCAAGCATTACTATACCTCTCAAATTCCTATAGTTTAAACCCCAATACCTGAAACAGGTATACAGCTATAAGAAAGCACGTCTGGGTCATCTCACAGACTGCTCCAAGTATATCTCCAGTCGCACCTCCGATTTTCCTGCTGAGCAGTTTAACCATCAGATAAGATGCAGTCATAGATACTGCCGAAAGCAAAAAGCCTATCAGGCCACCCACTGCATAAAATATCAAAATTACAGGAACAGCACCAATAAATACCTCTCTTTTCCCGCAGTAGTCTATGAATGATTTCCCCAAACCTTCACCTTTCCTGGCATATACAGAAACACCGGCTCCTATGAGGGCTCCCATGCGGCCTGCTATTGGCATCAGCAGAAGAATTTTAACCATGGCAGCCTGTCCTGCAGCTGCAAGAAGCGCTGTGTCAAGCAGTAAAACGCAGACGATTGCCAGGACTGCATTGGTACCGACCCGACTGTCCTTCATTATCTCAAGGATGCGCTCTTTGGAGCGGTATGAAAACAAGCCGTCGAAGGTATCTCCCAACCCATCTAGGTGGAGGCCACCCGTGAGAATTATATACAGAACAATGAGGAAGACAACCGTTACATATATGGGAAAAAGCAGGTTTAATAAATAATATGCACCTGACAAAACCAGTCCCAGTATTAATCCTACTAAAGGGGCAAAAATAAGTCCTTTGCCTGTATCTTCAGCGTTTACATCCAGTGTAAAAGGTAGGGGAATAGCTGTAAAAAACTGCAGCATGAATATAAAGCGTTTAAAAACTTTCATATATGTCCTTTCATCTACGGGCGACCACTGGTCGCCCCTACCATCGCCTATTGCCTATTGCCCACTTAATTGTCAATTGTACATTGTCAATTGTCAATTACTTACACCTTTCTACTTTATCTTCACGGGAATACCTGAGACACAAAGATAAACTTCATCAGCTTCCATGGCCAATTTTTGGTTTACCCTGCCGGCGATATCACGGAAGGCTCTTCCGGATGGATATTCGGGGACTACACCCATACCCACTTCATTTGTTACTATGACAAAGGGCACTTTTTCATTCCTTATGACACTGATAAGATTTTCAATCTCAAGACCTATGAAACCTTCAATTTCATTTATCTCATCCGGGGTCACATTATCCCAGTCCATTTTTTTCTCAAACATAAGATTGGTAACCATAATCGTTACGCAGTCAAGTAATACCGCATCCTTTCCTTCAAGCCTGTCCGGCAATTTAACATCCATGTCCTTTTATGC
>CALMWN010000328.1 GCA_937873555.1 uncultured Clostridia bacterium | reverse complement strand
TAACTATTCCTTCAAGCAGGTGATCGGTCCTCAGGCCTTTCCAACGATATCCTGCCTATCTTTCCGCCCCGGAATTCATCCAGAATTATGGAGGAAATACGTGAAAGGTCTATTTCGCCGCCGGAAATTATACATCCCCTGTTTTTGCCCGAAATCTTCAATAAATCAAAACCGCTTTTCCCATCGAGGTCTGAGAGCTTGTAACGTTCCTTCAGCTTTGCCGGGTATGCCGTGCTCAATTTCTCCAGCAATGCAGCCGCTATTTCCACAGTATCCATTATATCATCCTTGATTGCACCGGTAAAAGCAAGGTTAAGCCCTACCAGCTGGTTTTCAAACTTGGGCCATAGTATGCCGGGAGTGTCAAGAAGTTCAATTTCTTCATTGAGCCTTATCCACTGTTTTCCTCTGGTCACACCCGGCTTGTCCCCGGTAACCGCACTTGCTCTTCCTGCTATCTTGTTGATAAATGAAGACTTCCCGACATTAGGTATGCCGACAACCATTGTCCTTATAGGTCTGAATATCCTGCCTTTCTGCTTTTCCCTGTCCAGCTTTTCCTTCATCATTTCACGAAGCTTTGCTTTCAGCTCATTAATACCTTTTCCCTTGATGGAGTCAATAAAAATATTGGTATAACCATTTGTGTTATACCATCTGCTCCACTCCCTGGACACTTCTTCGTCTGACAGGTCTGATTTGTTCAGCGCTATTATTCTCGGTTTGTTTTTTACTATTTCATCTATCTCCGGATTCTTGCTGCTCACTGGAATCCTTGCATCCAGAAGCTCTATGACAACATCAATAAGCTTGAGGTTTTCGGCTACCAGCCTTCGGGTCTTAGCCATATGTCCGGGAAACCATTGTATATTCATAATTCCTCCTGCATTAAAATTGAAACACAATCGTTTACCAATAAATCATATCAATTTATTTTTCCTTTTTTCCCTCAATGTAATACACTGATATCCGTAAGCGGCCAAATCCTTAAAACAGCTTTCCCCCGGATTTTTTTGAAATCTACGAAACCTATTTCCCTGCTGTCCTTACTGTTTTCTCTGTTATCCCCCAGCACGAAAACGGAATTTTCCGGAACCCTCTGGGGAAAACTCATGCTTCTTTTGTCGGTTCTGCCCTTTGCATAGGGTTCATCCAGCCTGCTGCCGTTTACATACACATAACCGTCTTTTATATCAACCGTGTCCCCCGGCAGGGCAATCACCCTTTTTATAAAATCAACCTCTGTCGGATCGATAAAGGACATCTTCTTAAAAATGCCCTGCTGGTATTCAAGTACTATTATATCCCCTTTCCGGGGCGGTGAAAACCGATATCCGAGTTTGTACAATATAAGCTGCTGACCGGTGTAAAGCGTGTTCTGCATGGATGGCCCCTCCACCTTTACCGGTACAAATACAAAAGCTCTTATAAGCATAGCTATTACAACTGCAATAACAATGGCTTCAATCCACTGCAGGATTTCCGTGAAATATCCCTTTGGTTTTTCTCTGGATTCATCGGTATTATTTTCAATATCCATATGAGTCTTCCTTTTAAAGACATAATAATTTAAAGGGGACATCCAGTCCCCTTTTTGTTTTTTATTGCTTTTTAACTTCCAATTTTTCTTCAACCTTTGAAGCTTTACCAACCCTGTCACGCAGATAATAAAGTTTTGCCCTTCTTATCTTACCTTTTCTTACAACTTCTACATGGTCAATCTTGGGAGAGTGAACCGGAAGGATTCTTTCTACTCCAACACCATATGAAATTCTTCTTACGGTAAAGGTCTCTTTCAGGCCTTCACCCTGCTTTCCGATAACAGTTCCTTCGAACACCTGTATTCTTTCCCTGTTACCTTCCTTAACCTTTATATGGACTTTTACGTAATCACCAACGTCCACTTTCGGTGCATCAGCTCTAAGCTGTTCATTTTCAAGCATTTTTATTATATCCATTTTGTATTCCTCCTTCCCTCTTGGACGTTCTTGCATGCAGCAGCGGACCGCCCGTAATACACACGCAAGGTATTATAACATATAAATCATATATTTGTAAATTAATTTTTACATTTTACGTCCTTTTATACTCTTAAGGCTAAGTTTCTCAGAATCATCAAGAACTTCCCCGATTAAGTCGGTGTCCTGCTTGTCAAGCTCAAGTTCTGACAGGAGATCGGGCCTTTTTCTGAAAGTTCTGAGTAATGCCTGCTGTCTTCTCCATCTGTTTATATTGGCATGATGTCCTGACATCAGTATATCCGGAACCTTCCTGTTTATGAATTCATAAGGTCTTGTATACTGTGGGTACTCCAGCAGGCCTTCAAAATGGGATTCATCCGAGAATGAACCCTCATTTGAGAGTACACCGGGGACAAGCCTGCTTACGCAGTCAATGAGGACCATTGCCGGCAGCTCTCCGCCCGTAACGACATAGTCTCCTATGGATATCTCTTCATCAACTATTTCTTCTATAACCCTTTCATCTATACCTTCGTAATGTCCGCACAATAAAACCAGGTGTTCATTCTCCTTAAGCTGACGGGCAAGCTCCTGATTCAAGGTTTTTCCCTGTGGGCTCATGTATATCACTCTGGGTTTGTACCCGCATTTTTCCACTATGGAAGCATATGCATCATATATGGGTTGAACCATCATGACCATACCGTTTCCTCCCCCGTAGGGGTAGTCGTCCACCTTGCGGTGCTTGTCCTTCGAGAAATCGCGTATGTTGATGGTGTTTATCTCAATCAGCCCGTTTCCCTGGGCTCTGCCAATAATACTTTCACCCATCACAGCTTTGAAAATCTCCGGGAAAAGTGTAAGTACGTCAAATTTCATCATCCTTCAGTCCTTCCGGCAGAGTTACGGTAATTCTTTTATCTTTTACCGATATATCCTTCACAACGCTTTTCAAAGCCGGTACCAGGCATTCTCCGCCCTTATCATCCCTGACTATGTATACGTCGTTGCTTCCTGTTTTAAGGACATCCTTCAGCTCACCCAGAAGCTTTCCACTGTCTTCATAAACACTGCAGCCTATGAGATCGCTGATGAAGTAGGAATCCCTGGGAAGTTTTACTGCATTTGCCCTGTCTACCTTTATATACATTTCCCTAAGCTTTTCTGCATCGTCCATGCTTTGGATTTCCTTGAATTTAAGTATTACAAAGCTCTTAAAATACTTCACGCTTTCTATATTGAGTTTTTCCAGCATTCCTGCCTTATCCACATATGCCCATTTCAATTTTTCAAACCGTTTCGGGTCATCAGTCAAGGGTAAAACCTTTATTTCCCCTTTCACTCCATGGGTATTTACGATTTTACCTATTTCGAAATATTCCTCCATATAATGCACCACCATCCATAAAGCGGAATGTAGGGGCGGACGACTCTGTCCGCCCGCCCAGAATCGATCCAAATTGAAACAATACAGTAAAAAGGCGATATATCGCCTTTTTACTGTAATATCTCCACTACTACCCTTTTATTTCCCTTCACTGCCGAAGCTTTTACAACAGTCCTTATTGCTTTTGCAATTCTCCCCTGTCTTCCAATAACCTTGCCCATGTCATCCTTCGATACCTTGAGCTCAAGAATTATTGCCCTGTCTTCCTCTATTTCAGTGACAGAAACTTCTTCAGGGTAGTCCACCAAAGCCTTGGCGATAGTTTCGAGAAGTTCCTTCATTTTGCTACCTCCCGTGCTGCTTACACATTGACTATTTTATTACGCCAACCTTCTTTAACAGGGATTTAACCGTGTCAGTAGGTTGCGCTCCGTTTTTGAGCCACTTTTCAGCCTTCTCATTGTCGATATTGACCTGGGCTGTTTCCAAAACAGGGTTGTAGGTGCCGATTTCTTCAATGAACCTTCCATCACGGGGATACCTTGAATCAGCTACTACTACTCTGTAGAAAGGACTCTTTTTAGCTCCAATCCTCTTTAATCTGATTTTAACTGCCATGCTCTCACCTCCCTTTAAAATTTTGTTGATTATATCAAGAATGTAGAATAAATATAAAGCAATTCATAATTCTTCATTCATCCAACCAGCTAAAATGGCATTTTAAATTTGCCGAAATTCTTCTTGCCATGCTTGCCCATATCGCTCATCATTTTAAACATTTTTTTCATTTCCTCAAAGTCCTTCAGTAGCTTGTTAACCTCCTGTATCGTTGTTCCGCTCCCTGCCGAGATTCTTTTCCTTCTGCTGCCGTTAATTATGGAAGGGTCGTTCCTCTCATGTTTTGTCATGGATTTTATGATTGCTTCAACGTGTGCCATCTTTTTTTCATCCACTTCAACATTTTGAAGGGCTTTTGTATTCATTCCCGGCAGCATGCCCAATACCTGGTTCAAAGGCCCCATTTTTTTTAGCTGCTGCATCTGATCAAGAAAATCGTCAAGCGTAAACTGCATTGTACGCATTTTCTTTTCCATTTCAAGCGCCTTTTTCT
>CALMWN010000327.1 GCA_937873555.1 uncultured Clostridia bacterium | reverse complement strand
CTTAAGGCAATTATTTTCAATCCCGGACACAGGCCCCGCAAAGCCGGTATCAACTCTGCAATGCTTATATTTGAAAGTTCCCAGTCAACCAATAGAATATCCGGCTGAATCTTCTGCACCTTGACAAGCATCTCGCTCAATCCCGACGCTTCTCCTGCGATTATATCGCCGAATTCCTGCTCCAGAATCACTTTCAATCCCAATCTTACATCGAGCTTGTCGTCAGCAAGCAAAATGCGCATCTGTCATCACCTCAAAGCATCAATGGTTTGCATTTCATGTAAAAGACTTTTTGATATATATAAGATGAATTAAGTTTTTTGAATTCAGCTTATATATATCAATCTCTTTACAATTAGCATTTTATTAAAAAAATCCCCCGGTGACATCAGTCATCCGGTGGAATTTTTGTTGGCCATAAGAATAGTCTTATACCTGGTCACCTGGCCAGGTATAAATATGACAAAAATGCACTCAGTCGATAAGCTTGTTTTGCAGTGCCAGTGCAACAGCTTCAGTACGGCTGCCTACCCCCAGCTTTGAAAGTATGCTGCTGACATGGAATTTGACCGTGGAACGGCTTACAATAAGTTTTTCAGCTATTTCGGGATTATTAAGACCTGTAACCATCAAAGCAAGTATCTCTTTTTCGCGTGCTGTCAGGCCCGGTATGTCTTCGGAAGAATGTCTTGCCGCACTCATCAATACCTGTGTGGCTTCAGGAGCAAGAGTGGGCTTGCCGAGATTAGCCGAACGTATGGCTGAAGCCAGTTCTTCAGCCGTTACATTTTTAAGCAGGTATCCTATCGCGCCTGACTGTAACGCATCTTCTATAAGGTTTTCCTCTTTGAAGCTTGTCAATACTATTACCTGGATACCAGGAAAATTTTTACGTATCTCCCGGGTTGCAGCAGCACCATCCATTTCCGGCATGACCAGGTCCATGAGCACTACATCAGGTTTCAGCCTGCCGCACATTGCAACAGCTTCCTTCCCGCCTGCGGCCTCACCCACCAGCTCCAATCCGTCACTAACCATCAGAAAGGCGGATAAACCGCTGCGGACAACCGCATGATCATCAACAATCATCACTCGAATCAAATCCTGCCCTGCCATTATTCCCCCTCCTTAAAAATCAGACACTTCTCCAATACATTTCAGTCGGGAGGACAGAGTCGTCCTCCCCTACGGGTTCATCCCTTCAATATCTTCAATCTGCTGCCCGCCATATAACCGAAAATGCATATCGGCAGCTGCAGGAACAGCAAGCCGTAATTGATACCCTGCACCGGTACTCCCCAGTAAAATATTATCATTACAATATATGCCAGGGGCGTTCCCATAAAGAAGGACCCGAGAAAGCCTATGAACGGCATGCCGGAGTATATGACAGCCGCCTCCAGTATGCTCCTGCAGCCTTTAAAGCCCGCGACCACCGACATTGCCGTCCAGGCTGCGATATACAATGCAGATGCCGTAACGTTTATATTTGTCGGTTTTCCCACCTTTCCCGCCGGTGTAAAAACCATTCTGAAAAAATAGTTGAACGTGATTGTGATACCTATAAAAATCAATAACCCAAGTATAACCTTCAAGTATTTCATGCTTAACTCCCCGTCAGGCAGGCATCAAAAGCCCTGCCTCATTTTTTTCTCCACCTGACCGATATGTCTGTTCCCCTGCCCTCTGCACTGTCCACAATAAATTCCGCCCCGACCGCCTCTGCACGTTCCCTCATTATATGCAGTCCCAGATGCTCCGCGGTTACATTGCCTGCATCGAAACCATAACCATTATCCCTGATGCAAAGTTCAATCTCCTGGCAGCTGTCCGGACCGCTGCACCGGGATGTCAGGATTACATCCGCTTTGCTTGCTCCTGAATGCTTGGAAATATTGTTCAATGCCTCCTGTGCTATCCTGTAGAAAACAATTTTTACATCAGGCTCCAGTACTGCTTCTCCCCTTACCTCCAGGGAAATGGGTATCCTTGCCCTTCCGGTAACTGCTATGGCAAGCTGCTGGAGCAGCTCCTTCAGGCCGGATTCTACGAGGGTAGCCGGCCTTAATTCGAGGAGCAGTGTCCTCATCTCCGCCAAAGCACCCCTTGTCAGCTGGCGGAGCTCGTCAAGCCTCTTCCTGCCTTCCTCCTGGCTGCGCTCCCAGATTTTCGGCAGAACATCCGCAATAAGACTCGCAGAAAAGAGCGTCTGAGTCACAGCATCATGCAGTTCCCTGGCAAGTCTGCTTCTTTCCGTACTGATAGCAATTTCCTCTGCCTGCGCACGCAGCCTTGCATTATCTATAGCAAGAGCCGCCTGGTCGGTAAAGCTTATTGCCAGATCGATCTCCCCCCTGGTAAAATCATGAGTATCGGGATAGAACAATACTATTCCCCCGTACAATTCATCATCACAGACGATCGGAACAGCAAGAAACGCGCTGAAATTTTTCAGCAGCCAGTAACGATGCCTCTCACCACTACTGTCCCCTACAAAAACTTCCGGTACATGTCCTTTAAAATCCGGTACTGCTATAGGCTCTCTATGAATTATGGCGTGTTGGATAAAGTCGAATCCTGCACGTATAGACATATCCGATATGAAACCTTCCGGCATTCCCACCGAAGCTTCAATATTCAGAATCCCGTCATCCTTCTGAAGCCTGTACAATGCACCTGCATTCGTACCCATCAGCCTCACGGCCTGATTTATTATGAAGTCCAGAATGTCTCCCAGCGGACGGTTGGAATTCAATATGGCAAGTATGTCCCTGAGTCCTTCTGCAACGTGTCTCCGCTGTTCATCCTCAAGATGCCTGCGCTTTTCTTCCTGGTAGAGGCGTGCGTTTTCAAGCCCAATAACGGCTATAGAACCCAACATGCCTAAAATATGCTCATCTTCACCTGTGAATTTTCCAGAAAGCTTGTCTACAACCGTTATGGTGCCAATAGGCTTGTTGCCTGCCATCAAGGGTATGCTGAGAAAGGATTTGACATCGGCTTTTTCCTCAAGGTCTGCATAAAGATTCAACGTATCTTTTGTATTGTTGACTGTCACAGTCCTTCCCGACATCAATGCCTTTCCCATGGCTGATTTGTCTACAGGCAGCCTGTACCCCAGAAAACTTCTGCTGTCCTTGCCCGAAAAGACAGACAGCACCAGGTCATTTCCTTCAAGCAGGAATACAGCGGTACGCTCCGAGAAAGTCAACCTTTTTGCTTCATCGGCAATCAGCTTCAGTACGGCATCTATTTCAAGCCTGCTTGTAATAGCCTGCTGTACTGAAAACATGGTCTTCATTTCATCTGCCCGTTTTAAGGTTTCATTGTAAAGCCGTGCATTTTCAAATTCTACCGCAGCCTGGTTTGCAAAAGCCATTCCAAGCTCCGCGTGCCTGTGTATATAATATCCCGGCTCACTGTGGTCTATGGTCAGGGCACCGATAACCCTGTCCTTTACTATCAACGGGAGCCCAAGCCATGACCTTACATGACTGGAGTTGTCTCCATATGCTTGTCCATAACTCTTCTGAAATCCTTCGCAGGCGCGGAATCATCCATAACATCCGTTATGATTACAGGTTTCCTCCCGACAATTATCTTCTGTCCAAGTGCCGCATCCTTGACCCAAAAGCCATAGCTGTCATTTTCCTCTTCAGAAAGTGAGCTCCTGTGGGCCAACACTCTTAAGTATTCTCCCTCAAGGGCAAAAATTTTGGCTCCCTTGTAATCAATTATCCTCTTCAGTCTGTCGAGAATGGCCTCCAGAAGCTGTTTTAATTCCAGAGTAGAAGACACAAGGTTTGAAACATCCAACAGGGTTGAAAGCAGATGAGTACGTTCTTCCAGCTGTTCCTCAGCGCGTTTCCTCTCTGAAATCTCCCGTTTCAAGGCATCATTTACTCGGCTTAGCTCCATTGTCCTTTCCCTTACCATCTCTTCAAGGTGGCCCCGGTGCTGCTTAAGCTCTTTCTCCTGTCCGTCAAGTGCCCTTTCTGCCCGTTTAAGTTTTGTGATATCTCTCACTGCCACTATAGCTCTGCTTTCCGGCAAAGGTATGAGACGTGCTTCAAAATACTGTTCAATCCCGTCTATGGTCAGTGAATATTCCATGCTTGAAGCGATATTGTTTCCAATTACTTTTTTAATACATTCCATGAAAGTATGCCTGGTCTCGGCTGGCAGAATTCCCTGTATCTTTTTACCGGGAAATTCTCCCGGCGGCAGATAATGCTTCGCTTCAGGCCCCGCATTGAAGCCTATGATCTCGCCCTTTGAATCAACCAGAAAATAAATGTCCGGAAAAGCTTTGATTATCGCCATTATTTGATTTTGAAGCAGCAGTTCGTTCCTGGATTCCATAATACACCTCACAGCCCTAATTATATCACAATTGAGAAAATCCATCATTTCCCGGATATAAATCAAAATACGTTAACTATATGGTGAATGTCTGAATATTATATATCAGTAATATTTCGGGAATGAAGTCGGATAAAATGAGCTATATTGAAAATCCAGTCCAGATAATAACACGCAGGTATGCCCCACAAAATCAGAAAATTGTGATAGACTACCCTGTTGTTGTAGGATTGCCCAATCCTGCAGTACAGCAAAAACTTAATACATCAATAATAAACCTTGTGAACAGGCTTATGCATGATCAGACCGAACAGCTTATAAACCAGGGTTACAAACAGCTTAACCTTAATGTTCAGGGCTTTTATGAAATTAAAACAAACGAAAGAGGTGTATTAAGCCTTTCAATAGGCAATTATACCATCGCTATACCTGCAGCTCACGGTATGACAATAATAAAATCATTGACTTTTGATATACAAACCGGCAGGGAATATCAGTTGTATGATTTGTTCAAACCCGGTAGCGATTATGTTAAAGTGCTGTCCGGTATAATATCACAGCAGATAAAGCAGCGCAATATAATCCTTCTCAACGGTTTTAAAAGCATCAAGCCAAACCAGGACTTCTATATTGCAGACAAGGTGTTGGTCATCTATTTCCAGCTCTATGAGCTTACTGCCTATGTCTTCGGTTTCCCGCAGTTCCCCGTATCGGTGTATGAAATCCAGGACATCGTAAGAGAAGACGGACCCCTGGGTAAAATGTCGATTAACGGTTAGGGTCAAACAAAAGCCAGGTGTGATAAAAACTACCCGGCTTTTTCATAATAACTGCACTGTATGAGTCAATGTTATTTATCATTCATATCTGTGTTTCCGGAATTCATCTGCCCGTATTTGCTTGTCAATGACAACCTTGCTACCATAATCTTCAGGTGCCTTATATAGTCCTTGTTACGAATTGCCAGTCTGAGACCTACCCTGTAATTTTGTTCAATTTTTATACAATAGACAACAATGCAGGTTATCTCATATATGAACTGGTCCAGTGCTATATTGAAAACAAGGATGGCACCCTTCTCAATTTCATGGCTGCACAAACACCCCAGGCCACCCATCGATATGTCGAACACGGTAAAATGGATAGGTTTATCCAGCTCCACCTGTTCATCTTCAATGTTTGTGCAGATTTTACTGCATATGATGTTCTGTATATACCTGACTCTTACATACTTGCGTTTTTCCAATAAGACGTCCGCATCAAGTTTCCTGTTCAGATCCGAATCATTGCCCCATACTTCTTCGTCTTCAGCTTCGGTCTCCTGTACCGGTTTGGTTTCCGGTATTTTTTTTTCATCTTCCGGTATGTAGAGTTCATCTTTCTTTAACGGGATATGTTTATCAAATTTGTCATCTTTTTCTGACTTGAAAACGATTTTGCTATTCTTCATAAATAATCCCCTTAAATGCTCAGGCATATATACATAATATCATATAAAACTCCAAATTTCTGCATAAATCTGCATAAGCAATTTTAAAAGTGGTTTAATATCTCAGAAATCCCAATAATTCAGCATAGGCAGCAGCCCGGTGTTTCTGTTAAAATAACATGCAAAGCCGAATCTCCATAATCTGTAGACAAAAAGTACAGAAAAAAACAAAAATGGAGTACGGGGGATTTATTTCAAGGGGTGAATCTCTTTCATGAGTAGGGTACCTCGACCCGAACCCGTCAACTAACCTCGGAGGCAAAAGGAGGAAAATTAAATGCATTATTCAAAAAGGCTTAAGGCCTTATTAGTCATGCTGCCACTGACAATGCTGCTGGGTCATACCGCTCATGCTGCAAGTTATACGGTAGCGTCAGGCGACTCACTCTATACAATCGGAAAGCTCTTTAATACAACAGCCGATACAATCATGCAGAACAACAACCTGTCCGGAACAGTCATATACCCAGGGCAGGTTCTGAATGTATCTTCCGACACCTACACGGTAAAGGCCGGGGACAGTATTTATCTCATAGCTAAGAAATACGGTTTGACAGTAAGCGCTTTGAGGACGGCAAACAATATATGGAGCAACACAATTTATCCCGGGCAGCAGCTGGTTCTGCCGGGTATAAAGTCTTCTGCAAATACAGCGGCTCCTTCAGTATCATCTTCATCCAATACCTCCGGCAGTGTGATTTCCTACACTGAAAGCGATTTGGATCTGCTGTCCAGGCTTATTATGGCCGAAGCCGGAAACCAGCCATACAGTGCGAAGGTGGGAGTGGGCGCGGTTGTCATAAACAGGGTTAAAAGCCAGGAATTCCCGAACACCATCAGCGGAGTTATATATGAAAGGGATAATAGCTACTACCAGTTTACACCTGTTGAAAACGGATATATTTACAAGCCTGCCGACTCTGATGCCATAAAAGCTGCATATGATGCACTTCATGGGAGCGACCCGACACATGGAGCTTTATACTATTTTGATGACAGTGCCACGAATAAATGGCTCTGGTCAAAACCTCTTGCTGCCAGGATAGGCAGAATGGTGTACGTCTATTAACATTCAATTGCAGGTAACCAATGGCCGCACATCTTGTACAAAATTATGAAGAGAAAGCCCAGGCAAACGCCTGGGCTTTTCTGTAGTGCAGCCGGGAACTGATGTGATAGTAAAATATACAATATGTATGCCTTGAAAATTCAATGAAAACATAACAAAACTATTTGTAAATAATTGATTTGTTATGTAGCTTAATAGTATAATGTAGACATTGGACTCAAATTATGGAATATAATATTAATTTTTTTATTATATAAGATGAAGAAAATATTTAATTTATCTTATATGGTTGCTTGATTATTTGCATCATAGTTTTTATATATAGAGAAAGAATTGAATTGCCTGTGCTAATGTTCAAAGCAAAGAAAGGCCTTCTTGTTTGGGTTGGTTGTTTCCTTGCCTTATTATCAAAATAAAGCTTGCAGGTGATTGTAAACATGAGCATAGTAACTGGTCAAACCGGTAATTTTACAATAAAAGGCAAAGAAACAGCCTTTGTGGAGGGACAGTTGATTCACTCCATAAATATACTGCTTCAGGGAAAATTGAACGTTTTTATTTCTGCCCTTGACAAGTATACCGGCATAAGTGAAAATGAAGTACTTGATAAAAGCTACAGGATTTTCAGCGTAGGCCAGAATATATTCCTTGGAACCGGAAGTTTCTTCCTTTCAAAAAAATATTCCGTCAGCTTTCAAGCTGCAGAAGACTCCATTATATACACATTTCCCGTTCAGAATATGGAACAGCTGAAAAGTATTCTTAATACTCAGAAAGATTATCCGGCTTATATAATAACCTCCATCTCCAACATGATAAACCTTTCACATGCTGCCCTGTCCAACCTGGAACGGCTCTTAAACAGCCTGGTAATCCTGACAGACAATCTGATCGTCAGTTTTTGGGTCCTTAAGGAGAAATATGGCTTTTCCTGTGTTCCGTCAGGAAAATTCTTCAGGGATGGCCTGGATAATCTTGAGAAGCTTAAAAATGATAACTTTGATATCTCCGGAAGCTTTGACGCTGCTTTTCTGGAAAAGGATCATTTCGATTCATTAAAGGAGATATATTCTTCAATTGATGAGGTTTATAGCAGTAAAATTGAGTATTACAAGCACATTTCCAATCTTCCTGTGGAGCTTCGCAAAAGCTTTTTCAGTGCGGATGCTGTAGTAGCAAATTACCACTGCAGGGACGCCGAGCAGTGTCTGGAAGAATTACTGGCAAAACTGAAGGAAGCATTTTTACTCGTGGAGCAATACATCAAAAGGCTCTGTTCCGAAGTGGGAGAAAACATTCTTGAAGAATACGCCTGTGCTGCCATGGAGATTGGAAAGAACAATAACGACACCAAGGCCGTGCTTCAAATTATTGACTATATAATTGCCAGGCTAAAAAAGACAGTATTACAATTTAATAACGAATACTGCCATGAATTGGACTTCAGCCCGGAGTACCTGGACATTGTGCATAATGATATAAAGGCTTCTGTAAAAGCCCATGAGGTACATGTTGTAATCGAGGCAGATATGGATGACTGCAGCATACCCGATGAATTAATAAACAGCGCAGAAACAATTCTGGCTTATTCAGGCATCCCCAGGGACAGGGCTGAATTCTTCCTCAATAATCTTGAAGCTTTCAGGGACTTCAGGGATAAACTTTCCACCGATAATGCCGTCAGGATTATCAGGAACAACATATCCTCCGTTTTCTTCGATGTATATAAGGCGGTTTTCAAGAAGGTTCGTCAGGACAACAACAACTCTCCTCTATTTAATATGTTCCTGACATATGCCTATATGGATGAAAAGCTTCTTGATACCAGGCATGTTGTCAATCTGTACAGGCTAGCAACCAGACAATCTTCTGCAAGCCGGCTTCCGGTACATGGTATCAAGGAGTGGCTTTCCAAAATCTACGGCATGGAAAGGGAACCTTCCATAAATGAATTCGGCCAGAACTATTCCGATGTCTTAAGAGAGATTAAAAAACGCGGTGATACTGCAGATAAGGATAAGCAGGCGTATGACAACGATGCTGAAAGGCGTCTTGATTTTGAAATAAACAACATGTTCAAAACCAACCAGAGGTTGTGTCACGGGCAAACAAGCGTCTATTTCCCCATCCTCCATAATGAAATGATAACAAAGGATCTCTCAAAAGCGGCTGTTACACCGGAGATGATAGCAGAAAGCGTCAATAAGGTCCTGGAAATAGACTTCTCCGCGTTTCACAGGGAAATATCATACCGTGATGCTGAAAGGGGAATTGAAAAGGAATATATCATAAAACAGGTATTTCCTGAATTCGTACTGATACCGACCTTTGGTTTCCGTGGGGTAATGTGGCAGGAAATTACCGAAAGAAACAGAAGCGCACCCGGCCGTTTCCTTCTTCCAGCTTTTACATCCGAAAATCTTGATGCAATTATTGCAAGGCTTATCGGCAATTTCAGGTGGGAGATGTGCAGAACCATGATGGGAGTCGCATGGAATGATGTTACACAAAAGTCTCTGACCTCGGAGTATACGGATTATATACAATTCATTAAGAAAAACAGGGATCTGTCAGAGGAAGCAAAGGAAAAAGTGAAAGCACAGGCACAAAAATACAACAGCAGAATGCGTGATATATTCACTTCGGATTACGAAACCTGGATAAACTATGAATCAAGGGGCGCCGTCCGGCTCAACAAGGTTGCTAGAGGCATCCTCTACAGGTATTGCCCTTTCACCAGACCTTTAAGGGAAAATTTCGAAAAGCAGCCGCTTTTCAGTGAAATTGCAATCCAGTTCAGGAATCTGCGTTCCAAACAGGCACGGGAACTGGAAAATCATTATAACTCAAAATTCATCAAGGCCGGTATCCCACTTGATACCGACCTTGAAAATAATCTGATATTCTACAAGGAAATGTGACGGAACAATACGGGTTTATTTATGCAGGCTGTAAAACTCCTCATAGTTTTTCAGCATCTTCCTCAGCAGCCCAGGAGTATCCAGCTCATAAGGACAGCGGCTCTTGCAATTTCCACAATCCAAACACTGGTTGATCAATTCCATTTTACCTTTGAACTCATCGGAAAGGTATTGTTGATACGGAGTCCTTTCAACCAGCAGTGATATTCTGGCAGCTACAGGGATAGGAATCCCGACCGGACAGGGTGTGCAATAGCCGCAGCCCCTGCAGAATGAACCGGCAAGATCCTTCCTGTCCTTTTCAATCTGCTTCAATAATTCCCCTTCAAGCTTGGGAGGATTCTTTTCAAGTGCTATGAATTCATCAAGCTCGTTTTCCTTTTGCATACCCCATATCGGAACCACGTTACCGTACTGTCTTATGAATGTGAAGGTTGTCGCTGCTGTTGTTATCAACCCGCCTGACAATGCTTTCATTGCGATGAATCCCACATCCTTCTCCCTGCACATATCTGCAAGATTCAATTCACTTTCGGAGGAAAGATAATTGAACGGGAACTGCAGGGTGTCATACAGACCTGACAATACTGCTTTCTCTGCCGTTTCCACCCTGTGGTTTGTAAATCCGATAAACCGTATCATACCTTTTTCTTTTGCTTCAAGCATGGCTTCATACAGTTCATGCCCTCTGTCAATGAAATCCTTTGGATTGTGCAGCTGATATATATCGATATAGTCGGTTTTCAAATTCCTGAGGCTGGTCTCCAGGTTTTGAAAGAAGGCCTTTCTGTCGGCTGCAGGGGTCTTTGTGGCAATTATTATATTCTTTCTCAATTCCGAGAGAGCGTATCCGATTTTTTCCTCGCTGTCTGAATACCCTCTCGCAGTATCAAAGAAATTAATACCATTTTCATATGCCTTGAGTAAAAGTTTCCTGGCATCATCCCTGCTGATCCTCTGAATCGGAATCGATCCGAAACCGCTTCTTGACACCATCAAACCGGTACGTCCCAATCTCATCTTATCCATTGTTGTTAGCCTCCTTGTACATATGCAAATTTTTTCATAAAATTCAATCTCATCAAGACTGACTTCATTGATAATATACATAATTATACCATTATTTTTAAATTTATCCTCGCAAATATTGCTTGTAATTTTCATTTTTGCGTAAATATTGCCCCTGTCATGTTATAATATGATAAGCATTATAAAACTTCATTTATCGGATATTCCTTTTATTTTTATGTAATTGTCCATCTTAAGGAGGTATGGCATTGAATACGGCAGATATCAGTTATACGAACAGTGATAATTCCTTTTCAATTTTCCGGAGCAAAAAGACGGGTTATTTCAATATGACAAAAAACCATTTTCATAATGAATATGAGATTTACTACCTGCTTTCGGGGGAAAGAAACTATTTCATAGGCGACAGGACTTTTCATGTAATAAAGGGTGACCTTGTGCTGATAAACAACTTTGATGTGCATAAAACAACGGACAGCGGAGTACCTAGCCATGAAAGGATTCTGATCCACTTCAGAAAGGAGTTTCTGCAGAATAAATACAATGAGATGCAGGAGATACTTTTCTTTCTATTCAACAGCGGGCACAACACAATCAGGCTGCCTGCGCATGAAAGGAATTTTGTGGAAAGCCTCCTGTTCAGGATGCTTCAAGAGGTACAGACCATGCCGATGGGATTTGAAGCCTATCTGCAGTCACTTCTGATTCAGCTTGCAGTATTCCTTGACAGACATATAGAAAAGGGCCTCAATAAACCTTTTGAGCATCTTAGCGAAACACACAAGAAAATTTCTGAAATAGCCCAATATATAAGCAGGAATTACAACCAGCCAATAACCCTTTCCTTGCTGTCCGAAAGGTTTTTCATCAGTCCCTACTATTTGACCAGGATATTCAAAAAGCTGACGGGGTTCACCCTTATAGAATACCTGAACAGTGTCCGAGTCAAGCAGGCCCAGATTCTCCTGGTAGAATCCAGATGGAAAATGGACAAGATAACGGAAAAGTGCGGATTCGGCAGTATTTCCCACTTTGGAAGGGTATTCAAATCAGTTTCAGGTGTTTCACCCCTCCAGTACAGAAACATCAACAATAACAGCGGTTGACAGCATCTACTGGAACAAATGGCAGGCAGTCTTGCGGCCTCCATCCAGTTCAACCATTGATGGTTCTTCAGTCCTGCAGATATCCATACAGTGCATGCAGCGGGCATGAAACCTGCATCCTCCTGATCTATAATCCGAGGATTCTCCTGTTTTTTCCTGCATAAATGAATATCGGCACCATTGCCAACAATAAAAAAATCGGAGTTATCAGAAGTATCTCCTTCAAGGAGTACTTTATGGAGACAGCACCGCTTAAAATCGGAGAAATTCCAAATGCCAGACTGCTTACCGAGCACTGTACACCAAAAAGGATCCCTCTCCTCTCCGGAGGGGTGTTCTCACTGTTCAATGATGTTATCAGCGGTTCGATGCTTCCGATTGCAAAGAAAAAAAGTGAATAAACTACAGTAAATATCCACAAATTGCCTATAAACACCATCGGCAGTGAAATTACGATACCTATGGTTATGAGCACCATCAAAAGCTGCAGCTTGTTATGCCTGTCTCCAAGCCGCCCAAGTACCATGCCCGACAGTGCCGTGAAAAGGCCCACTATCCCGCTTATGACACCTGTTATCCTGGCAGTCCCTTCCACCTGCGACCTCATTTCCTGCACATACAGCGGAAGGTAAGGGCCAAAGGCATTTCTTGCTATAGCGGCAAACAGCAGTGAAACCAGCATAATTATGATTACAGGGGTGAATACTTTAGTAAGAGGTATATCTGAGACAATCTTTTGTTTAGACTGCGGCTGCTGTGATTTGTCCTCTTTCACAAAAAACAGCACCAGAAAAAAGTCGAAAAGCATCAATATTCCGCCAATATAAAAGCTAGTACGGTAGCCGACATATTCCGCTATAAATCCTCCGATTGCAGGGCCTATGGAATAGCCTATAAAGGTCGAAGAAGAAAGGAAGCCAAGGGCATAGGAAAGACTGTTTGAAGGTGTACCGGAAGCAACCAGTATTGCCGCGGCAGCTACGGTCCCTGTGAATATTCCCTGTGCAAGCCTGAGGACAATCAGGTGCTCCACCCGGGTGGCAAGACCCATTCCGGCAATAATTGCAGAAGCGCAGAGCATTGCTCTCAAAAGCATGAGCTTCCTGCCCCAGCGGTCAGACATCATTCCCCATATCGGTGCAACCAGACCGGTGGCCGCACCGGTCACAGCACTGAGTATTCCCGTGTACAGCTTGATTTTATCCGGTTCGGTGACACCAAGTTCCTGGATATAGTACGGAAGAAAAGGGGACCCAAAGCCGAAACTCATCAGCGACAGTATTTGTGAAAACCATATTATGTAAAGATTTATTTTCCAGCGTTCCATTGTAATCCTTGTTTACGTAAAAATTGATATATGGTAATTTTACTAGATTATCTTTCCGCTGTCTATGACTATTACCTCACCATTTACAAATTCCGATGCTGGTGAAGCCAGGTATACAGCTGCTCCTACATAGTCTTCCACCTTGCCCAGCCTTCCGAACGGATGATTCTTAATGGTTGCCTGCTTTTTTTCCGGGTATTGCGCATAATATTCCGCAGTAAATTGGGTTTCGGTAGCTGTAGGTGCTATTGCATTTACATTTATCCTGTAAGGCGCCCATTCAAGTGCAAGGGATTTTAAAAAATGAATCAAGCCCGCCTTGCTGGCCCCATAAGCTGAAAAATTCGCTCCAGCTCTTAAGCCCCCGGTTGAGGCTATATGTATAACCCTGCCCTTTTTATTTTTTATCATTTCCTTGCCGATAACCTTGCTCAGCATGAATGCAGCTGTAAGGTTCAAGTTTATTACGTTGTTCCATGCCTCCCTCCTCATACTTCCCTGCCCAATCGCCTGTGAAGGTCATCATACAATGCCTTGAGGCGCAGAGGATCCAGAAGTGTATATACTGTATGCTGGAAGGAAGTTGATTTCGAAAATTCCTCCAGATCCTTTGAAAGCAATATCAAATCATTGAATTTCTCTTCAAGTACAGCTTCAGCCTGTTGTGCAAAGGGTGTTTCATCATCCGCTTTCCTTTCAAGCATATACTTTGTAAGGAATATGGAATGCACTACCACCCTGAAGGCTCTGACATACTTTACAAATATCTCAAACCTGTCCACGAGGAAACTGTAGCCTTCCTGTGTAATCCCGGCATTACCGGCTTTCACGTCTCCCAGCAGCTTTATGACAAGTCTTAGCGCTTCGTCTTTTTCGTTCATGATAATTTTTACATTTTCAGCATCCGCATTTAATGCGCTTTCCTTGGACTTGTCCCAGTCCTTGAGACTGTTCTTTTCCTCAGCAAGCCAGAACGCATGCTCCATGCTGACCGGGATTGTACTGGAATCGGAGAAAACACAGTCGCTGACGAAAACAGTCCTTCTCATTACATCAAAGGTCTGCTTCATTATACCTTCAATCCATGCTGCCGTACTTCTTTTATTCCCTTCATCAAGGCCGGGCGCGTACATCCCCAACTCTTCAAGCCACTGCCGGTATATTGAAGTACTGTCGGCCTTCAGATTATCAGACAGGGCAGCTGCAGCATAAAGATTTATATAATTTAATGTCTTGAAGCAGGAATGTCCGTCAAGGCTTTCCCAGTCGGTTCTTACTATGACTCCTTCGGCACCCTTCTCCTTCGCAAGGGACATTCTCCTTCGCATGTCGTCAATCATGATACTGGGTCCTATCCCCCAGCCGAAGTACTGTCCCATTGCATCAAACTCAACCCACTGGGCATGGTCTCCCACATTTCCTATCCTCGGATTGTCCGGGAAGGTGGGATAGTAATCATGGGGAGTATTTTTTAGAGCCATTATCACGTCACCCGGAAGTTTTTCCATGGTAGACGCTATATCATTATGCGCCTTTGTATCAAATACAAAATCCCTGATTATCAATTTCTTCCCTGCTGCGCTTATCGGTTCATACATTGACGTCAGCAGCTTCCAGTACCATTCATGCTTTGGTGTACTCTTGCAAAGCTCACATGTGCAGCGGTTTGACGAAGCTGAAACCTTGCTCTCACCCGTTGCAGGCGCGGTTATAATTCCGCTTATTCCAGGGAATTCTTCAAAAAATTCCGTATATTTTACCTTTGTGAACTCCCACCAGAACGGCTCGTTAGCACATATTTTACCGTCTTTCACCAGGTGTGGGTAGAATTCAAGTATAATTTCAGGGAAATATAGTTCCTTGTTCTCGATATATATATCTATACCCTCTCTGCCTGTTTCTTCTATCAGCCGGTTTAAGTAAGCCCTTCTCTGGAAAGGACCGCTCCTTCTGGTAGGTGTGAATTTATAGAGAGTGCGGAAAATGTCCTGATACCTTTCAAACACGTTATTGTACTTTTCTCTCTTACCGCCAAAGTATTTGCTGGGATAAATAATAAGGTCGATAAAGTCATTTCTGTGCAGCACCAGGGATGTCATACCATGTTCCTTTATAAATCTGATTGTCTTCTTAATCCAGTCATAGTCCCATGCATTCTGGCTGTGAACCTCAAGTGCACGTACCTTGAAATCACTCATATCAGCAGTCCTCCCGTATGTTAATTTTTGAAAATCCCCTCTTTATCCTTTCAGACCGGTAGTGGCTATACCCTCTACAAAATAGCGCTGAGCAAAGAAGAAAATCAATACCGGAGGGATTATAGTAAGCATTGACATAGCCATCAGCTGGTTCCAGCTGATTGTATCGGTCACATCCATTGACATCCTTAAAGCAAGTGCCAGGGGATATTTTGCAACGCTGTTTATATAGATGAGGACGTTTAGAAAGTCGTTCCATCTCCATACAAACTGGAATATGGCGGCGGAAAACAGGGCCGGCTTGGAAAGGGGAAGTATTATCCTCCACAGTATTGTAAATGAATTACAGCCGTCAATGATTGCAGACTCGTCAAGTTCCCTGGGTATGCCGCGTATGAATTGCACCAGCATAAAAACGAAAAACGAATAGGTGGCAAAAAGGGCAGGAATTATAA
>CALMWN010000326.1 GCA_937873555.1 uncultured Clostridia bacterium | reverse complement strand
CCGCTGGAGATAGTTCTGAACCCGCTTGGTGTTCCGTCACGTATGAACATAGGTCAGGTTCTTGAGGTTCACCTTGGATATGCAGCCAAGGCTCTGGGATGGGAAATTGCCACTCCTGTATTTGACGGTGCTACAGAAAGTGATATAGTTGAAACCTTGAGAAAGGCCGGATTGTCTGAGGACGGAAAAACAGTGCTGTATGACGGGAGAACAGGGCAGCCGTTTGACAACAGGGTTACCGTAGGGTATATGTATATCCTGAAGCTCGCCCATCTTGTTGATGACAAGATACATGCCCGTTCAACAGGCCCATATTCACTGGTTACACAGCAGCCCCTGGGAGGTAAAGCCCAGTTTGGCGGACAGAGATTCGGAGAAATGGAAGTTTGGGCACTTGAAGCCTATGGTGCGGCATATACACTGCAGGAAATTCTTACCGTCAAATCCGATGATGTTGTCGGTAGGGTAAAAACATACGAGTCAATCGTCAAGGGAGAGAATGTACCCGAACCTGGTATTCCGGAATCCTTCAAGGTTCTTATCAAGGAACTCCAGAGCCTTGCGCTTGATGTAAAGGTATATTCCGAAGAGCAGGAGGAAATCGCTATCAAGGAATCCACCGAGGATGAACTGGAAGAACTCAATGTCAACATTGAAGGCAGGGAAGATGAAGGACCATTGGCGGACTACGATGAAATCGGCGAAGAAGAACTTGATGATGAACTCGAAATAGAAGAGTTTGAACTTGAGGATCTGAGTACGGCAAACAACCTGGATGAGGGCTTGGTCGATGACCTTTTCGTAGATGATGAAGAAGATGGATTTGAAGATAAGCTGGACGAAGAATTTTAAGGAAAGGGGATAAAACCATGTTTGAACTTAACAATTTTGATTCTATAAAAATTGGGTTAGCCTCTCCTGAAAAGATTAGAGAATGGTCAAGAGGCGAAGTTAAAAAGCCGGAAACCATTAACTATAGAACGCTGAAGCCTGAAAGAGACGGTTTGTTCTGCGAGAGGATATTCGGACCTCAGAAAGACTGGGAGTGCCATTGCGGAAAGTACAAGAGAATCAGATACAAGGGAATAACCTGCGACAGGTGCGGAGTTGAAGTTACCCGTGCAAAAGTAAGAAGGGAAAGGATGGGGCACATTGAACTGGCTGCTCCTGTATCCCATATATGGTATTTTAAAGGTATACCGAGCAGGATGGGACTTATACTGGATATGTCGCCAAGGGCGCTGGAAAAGATACTTTATTTTGCTTCATATGTTGTAATAGATCCCGGACAGACTCCTTTATCCAAAAAGCAGATACTCTCGGAGAAGGAATACAGGGACAGTGTTGAAAAATTCGGGCATAAATTCAAGGCAGGAATGGGAGCTGAAGCAATAGAAGAACTCCTTAAGGAAATAGATCTTGAAAGCCTGGCAAAGGAACTCAGATCAGAACTTAACGACAATTCAGGGCAGAAGAGGGTAAGAACCATCAAGAGGCTTGAGGTTGTAGAGGCTTTCAGATTGTCAGGAAACAGGCCCGAGTGGATGATTCTTGGTGTTGTACCGGTTATACCTCCCGAACTACGCCCCATGGTTCAGCTGGACGGTGGAAGATTTGCCACCTCTGACCTGAATGACCTTTACAGGAGGGTTATAAACAGGAACAACCGCTTAAAGAGACTGCTTGATCTGGGAGCACCGGATATCATCGTTAGAAACGAAAAGCGTATGCTGCAGGAAGCGGTAGACGCATTGATAGATAACGGAAGAAGGGGCAGGCCGGTAACCGGACCAGGTAACAGGCCGTTGAAGTCGCTTTCCGATATGCTCAAGGGTAAACAGGGACGCTTCCGTCAGAACCTCCTTGGTAAACGTGTTGACTATTCCGGACGTTCAGTAATAGTTGTCGGACCTGAATTGAAAATATTCCAGTGCGGCTTGCCGAAAGAAATGGCTCTGGAGCTTTTCAAACCGTTTGTTATGAAAAAACTGGTAAATGACGGGTTGGCTCACAATATCAAGAGTGCGAAGAGAATGGTGGAGAGGGTCAGGAATGAGGTATGGGATGTACTGGAGGAAGTGATAAAGGAACACCCGGTATTACTGAACCGTGCTCCTACGCTTCACAGACTCGGTATTCAGGCATTTGAGCCTGTACTTGTAGAAGGAAGGGCTCTGAAACTGCATCCGCTGGTTTGTACCGCATACAACGCTGACTTCGACGGCGACCAGATGGCTGTCCATGTGCCTTTGTCTGCTGAGGCTCAATCGGAGGCAAGGTTCCTCATGCTGTCCGCAAACAATCTTCTGGCACCTAAGGATGGGAGACCGATAACAGTTCCTACACAGGATATGGTTCTTGGCAGTTATTATCTGACAATTGAACGCCAGGGAGAAAAAGGGGAAGGAAGTGTCTTCTCATCACCCGAAGAAGTGGTCCTTGCATATGATAACGGTCTGGTAGGGCTTCACGCGCATATAAAGGTAAGACTGAAAAAGATTATTGACGGTAAACCTGTATATAAAATAATAGAAGCCACCCCAGGCAGGCTGATATTCAACGAAGCCATACCACAGGATCTTGGCTTTGTTGACAGATCTGACAGCAGTAAGCGGTTTGATCTTGAAATAAATTTCCTTGTTGGCAAAAAGGAATTGGGCAAGATCATAGACAAGTGCATAAAAGCTCATGGGACAACTGAAACGGCTATTCTTCTTGACAGGATAAAAGCTCTGGGCTTTAAATATTCAACCAGGGGTGCAATTACAATCAGCGTATCCGACATGGTCATACCTGAAATAAAGGCCAGGTATCTTCAGGAAACTGAAGAACGGATTGACAGGATCATGAAGCAGTATAAACGCGGATTGATTTCAGACGAAGAGAGATACAACTCGGTCATTACCGCCTGGACTGAAACTGGAGAAAATATTACTACAGCTTTGATAAACAACCTTGACAGGTTCAATCCCGTTTACATGATGTCCCAGTCCGGTGCCAGAGGTAACATAAACCAGATCAAACAGCTGGCCGGCATGAGAGGACTCATGGCCGACACCCAGGGTAAGACCATAGAAATACCCATTAAGTCCAATTTCCGTGAAGGCTTGAATGTTCTTGAGTTCTTCATATCAACTCACGGAGCCAGAAAAGGTTTGGCGGATACCGCACTCAGAACTGCAGACTCCGGTTATCTGACCCGTCGTCTTGTAGATGTCAGTCAGGATGTCATAGTAAGGGAAATTGACTGCGGGACAAACAAAGGAATAGAGGTATATGACATTAAAGACGGCAGTGATGTAATTGAAGGCCTGGCTGAAAGGCTGCTTGGACGTTATGCATCTGAACCGATCGTACACCCGCAGACGGGTGAAATACTGGCCGACGTTGACAAAATGATTAATGACAGCGTTGCCGATAAGATTGTAAAGGCAGGTATCAAGAAAGTCAGAATAAGATCGGTGCTTACATGCCATTCGGAATACGGTGTGTGCGCAAGGTGTTACGGTGCAAATCTGGCTACCGGTGAGGAATGCAATGTCGGCGAGGCTGTAGGCATCATTGCCGCACAGTCAATAGGTGAGCCTGGTACGCAGCTGACAATGAGAACCTTCCATACCGGAGGTGTTGCCGGTGATGATATTACTCAAGGTTTGCCACGTGTTGAAGAATTGTTCGAGGCCAGAAAACCAAAGGGACTTGCAGTGATATCGGAAATAATCGGTACGGTCAAGATAAGCGAGTCCAAGAAAAAGAGGGAAGTAATAGTAACCTCTGAAGACGGGGATTCCAGAAACTACTTGATACCCTACGGTTCAAGAATCAAGGTTTCAGAAGGTGATGTGGTTGAAGCCGGTGATGAACTGACAGAAGGTTCGGTAAACCCCCACGATATTTTAAAGATAAAAGGCATCAAAGGCGTTCAGGCATACCTGCTGCAGGAAGTTCAGAGGGTTTACAGGCTGCAGGGTGTTGATATAAGCGACAAGCACATAGAAGTAATAGTAAGACAAATGCTTCGCAAGATAAAAATTGAAGATGCCGGGGACACAAATCTTCTGCCCGGCAGTTTGGTAGACATATTTGATTTCGAAGCAGAGAATGAAAGGGTGGCAGCGGATGGCCTTACTCAGGCAACCGGAAAAAGGACGCTTCTGGGTATAACCAAAGCATCGCTTGCTACCGAATCCTTCCTGTCGGCTGCGTCGTTCCAGGAGACAACCAGGGTATTGACAGAAGCTGCGATCAAAGGAAAGATTGATCCTCTTGTCGGACTTAAGGAAAATGTCATTATTGGTAAACTGATTCCGGCAGGTACTGGAATGAGCAGATATAAGGATATAAACATAAGTACTGTAGTGGAGTGAGCTGAATATCAGCTTCAATGCCTGTGGTCCGGAGCGTCCGCAGGCATTGAGGACCGGTACTCTTGACAAAAAGAGTTTGACGGTGATAAAATAATTCAGTGTGTAATTTTGACCTTTTATTTGGGCTGCAGCAAGTGAAGCCAAAATACGTGAGACTCGATGCTTCACGGATTTTACCTGAAAAAGGGATTATAACACACCCTTTTTAATGTACGGGAGGTCATAAGGTGCTTGAAAGTTTGAAAAACAGTAAAAAGGCGATAGGTGTCAAGCAGGCTGTCAAAGCGGTTGAGAATGGAATTGCAAAAGTGGTTTTCATAGCCAGGGATGCAGATGAGAAAGTAGTAGCGCCGGTTAAACAGCAGTGTGCAGATAAGTCGGTAGAAGTGATATATGTGGAAAGCATGAAACAGCTTGGAAAGGCTTGCGGAATTGAAGTCGGAGCCTCTGCCGCATGTATCCTCAAGTAAATTGGACCATTATATAGTTTAAAATTATATATTGTGTAAATCATAAAATAAAGGGAGGTGGACAAATGCCGACATTCAACCAGTTGGTCAGAAAAGGAAGAGAAGTTATGGAAGTCAAGTCAACCGCTCCAGCTTTGCAAAGAGGACTGAATTCACTCAAGAAGCAGCCCATAGATATGAGCTCTCCTCAAAAGCGCGGAGTATGTACTGTTGTCAAGACTACTACACCAAAGAAGCCTAACTCAGCCTTGAGAAAAGTTGCAAGGGTACGTTTGACAAACGGAATAGAAGTGACAGCTTATATTCCCGGAATAGGACATAACCTGCAGGAACACAGTGTTGTTCTCATAAGGGGCGGTAGGGTTAAAGACCTGCCAGGTGTCAGATATCATATTATCAGAGGTACTCTTGATACAGCAGGTGTTGCAAAGAGAATGCAGGGCCGGTCGAAGTATGGTGCAAAAAGGCCTAAGGCTGGTGCAGCTAAAAAGTAGTGTCATATGACGTGCTATGCACGAAATATGCGACAAAGCATTTTTCCCTTACGGGAACGATGTACAAAAATATAGTGCTAAGTACGTTGTTTTTATATATATAAATATTTTAAGCAGGTACACAGCACTGACGACGGCTTGCATGCCGCGAGTACCGATGATATGGCAGAGGGATTTCACCCCTGCATTATTATCATAAAAAGGAGGGAAGTAAAGTGCCAAGAAAAGGACATATTCCAAAGAGAGACGTTTTACCTGATCCGATATATAACGACAAGGTTGTTACCAAACTTGTCAACAATATAATGCAAAAGGGTAAAAAAGGTATTGCACAGAAGATTTGCTATGAGGCATTTGATATTATCAAAGAGAAAACAGGCAAAGATCCTCTGGAAGTATTTGAGCAGGCTTTAAACAACATAATGCCGGTGCTTGAAGTAAAAGCCAGAAGAGTAGGTGGTGCAACATACCAGGTTCCAATGGAGGTCAGACCCGAAAGAAGACAAGCGCTGGGATTGAGATGGCTGACAAGCTATTCCCGTGCCAGAGGCGAGAGAACAATGAGGGAAAGGCTTGCTGCCGAAATACTGGATGCTACCAATAATCTTGGTGGTGCCTATAAAAAGAAGGAAGACACTCATAAAATGGCAGAAGCTAACAAGGCTTTCGCGCATTACAGGTGGTAGAATTAAGTATAATAAATATAGTTGAACTATCGTGCAAGTGAAAGGAGGGTGAAAATGCCCAGGCAATATAGCTTAGATAATACAAGAAATATTGGAATAATGGCGCATATAGACGCAGGTAAGACGACAACCACAGAAAGAATTCTGTTTTATACCGGAAGGGTTCATAAGATAGGGGAAGTACACGAAGGTGCTGCAACTATGGACTGGATGGAACAGGAGCAGGAAAGAGGTATTACAATTACTTCTGCTGCTACCACTGCAGAATGGAAAGGTAACAGGATTAATATCATTGATACGCCGGGGCACGTTGACTTTACAGTTGAAGTTGAAAGATCTCTTCGCGTTCTCGATGGTTCAGTAACGCTTTTCTGCGCAAAAGGAGGGGTTGAGCCACAGTCGGAGACTGTCTGGAGACAGGCTGACAAGTATGGTGTTCCTCGTATTGCGTTTGTCAACAAGATGGATATAATGGGAGCCGATTTTTACAATTGTATACAAATGATGAAGGACAGACTCCAGGCGAATGCTGTCCCGATTCAGCTGCCAATAGGTAAAGAAGATTACTTCCAAGGTGCAGTCGACCTTGTAACAATGAAAGCTTATTTTTATAAGGATGATTTGGGTAAGGTAATTGAAGAAGGTCCAATCCCGGATGACATGAAGGCTGATGTCGAAAAGTACAGAAGTATTTTGGTTGAAGCCGTTGCTGAACAAGATGAAGAATTGATGATGAAGTATCTTGAAGGAGAAGAACTTACTGAGGAAGAAATACGTGCCGGTATAAGAAAGGCAACAATTGCTGTAAAAATTATACCTGTAGCATGCGGCTCTGCATACAAAAACAAGGGTGTACAGCAGCTACTGGATGCAGTTATCGATTACATGCCGTCTCCTCTTGATATCCCTCCCATAAGGGGTGTTGCCATGGATGGTGCGGAAGAAATAGAGAGGCCTGCCGATGACAATGGTCCGTTCTCTGCTCTGGCATTCAAAATCATGGCTGATCCCTATGTAGGTAAGCTCTGTTTCTTCAGAGTATATTCGGGTAAGTTGAACTCAGGTTCCTATGTGCTTAACTCTACCAAGAATAAGAGAGAGAGAATAGGCCGTATTCTCCAGATGCATGCAAATCACAGGGAAGAAATCGATATGGTTTATTCCGGAGATATTGCAGCTGCTGTTGGTTTAAAAGATACTACTACAGGGGATACCCTTTGTGAAGAAAACAGTCCGGTAATACTTGAGTCAATGGAATTCCCGGAACCGGTTATATCCGTAGCAGTGGAACCAAAGACCAAGGCAGGACAGGAAAAGATGGGTATAGCTCTGCAGAAGCTAGCTGAAGAAGACCCGACCTTCCGTGTACACACCGATACCGAAACCGGGCAAACAATCATTTCAGGTATGGGAGAACTCCACCTTGAAATCATTGTTGACCGTATGATGAGAGAATTCAAGGTCGAGGCCAATGTAGGCAACCCGCAGGTTTCATACAAGGAAACCATCCGCAAGGCAGTGAAAGCTGAAGGAAAATTCGTAAGACAGTCCGGCGGACGAGGTCAGTATGGGCACTGCGTTATTGAACTTGAACCGAGGGAGCCGGGTTCCGGTTACGAATTTGTTAATAAAATTGTTGGTGGTGCAATTCCGAAAGAGTATATACCTGCAATTGACGCCGGTATACAGGACGCAATGAATAACGGTGTTCTGGGCGGCTACCAGGTGGTGGATGTAAAAATTACGCTGGTTGACGGTTCATATCATGAAGTTGACTCCTCAGAAATGGCATTCAAGATTGCCGGCTCAATGGGCTTCAAGGAAGGCTGCCGTAAGGCAGATCCGGTTCTACTGGAGCCGATCATGAGAGTGGATGTCCAGGTGCCTGAAGAATACATGGGCGATGTAATGGGAGACTTAAACTCCAGAAGAGGCAGAATCGAAGGTATGGAAGCCAGAAGTGGAGCCCAGAGCATCAGGGCACATGTACCGCTTTCAGAAATGTTCGGTTATGCTACCGTACTGCGTTCAAGAACTCAGGGCAGAGGTACCTTCACGATGCAGACCAGCCACTTTGAAGAGGTTCCGAAGAGCATTCAGGAATCAATACTGAATGTGAAGAATCCCAAGTAATTAAGAATGAGGGAGATTTGGAACAGATTGCTTTAAGATGTTCATACTGAAGGAATTACGCTCTACGAGTATAATTCCTTCAGTAAAATAAATTATATTACTAACTAATTAAAATTCATTTTATCAGTAAAATCTACTGAAAAAGGGAGGAGATTTATAATGGGAAAAGCTAAATTTGAAAGAACGAAACCGCACGTAAATGTTGGAACAATAGGTCATGTTGACCACGGTAAGACTTCATTGACAGCAGCTATAACAAAGGTATTGGGCTTCCTCGGAAAGGCTCAGTATACCGCGTATGACCAAATTGACAAGGCTCCGGAAGAAAGAGAAAGAGGTATCACAATTTCTACCGCCCATGTTGAGTATGAAACAGACAAGAGGCACTATGCTCATGTTGATTGCCCAGGCCACGCCGACTATGTTAAGAACATGATCACAGGTGCTGCTCAGATGGACGGCGCAATCCTTGTTGTTTCTGCAGCTGACGGCCCAATGCCTCAGACAAGAGAACACATTCTTCTCGCTCGTCAGGTTGGTGTTCCATACATAGTTGTTTTCTTGAACAAATGTGATATGGTTGATGACGAAGAACTTATCGAATTGGTTGAAATGGAATTAAGAGAACTTTTGAGCACTTATGAATTCCCGGGAGATGATATCCCGATTGTCAGAGGATCTGCTCTGGTAGCTCTTGAATCAACATCAACTGATGTTAATGATCCTGCTTATCAGCCGATAATGAAGCTCATGGAAGAAGTAGACAACTACATTCCTACTCCTGAAAGACCTACAGACAAGCCATTTATCATGCCTGTAGAAGATGTATTCTCCATAACAGGCCGTGGTACAGTTGCTACCGGTAGGGTTGAAAGAGGTACTATAAAGGTTGGAGAAGAAGTTGAAATAGTTGGTTTGATGGAAGCTCCAAAGAAGACTGTTGTTACAGGTGTTGAAATGTTCAGGAAGCTTCTTGACCAGGCAGTAGCAGGTGACAACATCGGTGCACTCTTAAGAGGTGTACAGAGAAATGAAGTTGAAAGAGGACAAGTTCTTGCTAAACCGGGTTCAATCAAACCTCACACTCATTTCAAAGGACAGGTTTACGTTCTGACTAAAGAAGAAGGTGGAAGACATACTCCTTTCTTCAACAACTACAGACCTCAGTTCTATTTCAGAACTACCGACGTTACAGGTGTTGTTGAATTACCTCAGGGTATAGAAATGTGCATGCCTGGTGACAACGTTACAATGACAATCAAACTGATCACTCCCATAGCTATGGAAGACGGTTTAAGGTTCGCTATCCGTGAAGGCGGAAGAACTGTTGGTTCCGGAGTTGTAACAGCAATAATCGAGTAATTACATGATATGTTAAAGGTGGGGATTTGGTTTCACGCAGACATATATTAAAATCTATCAAATTATAAAGAGCCGGTCATTTAAAATGATTCGGCTCTTTATAATTTTGAAGATAGCCACTGTCTGAAAAATATAGCAAGAGCATTTCTTGTTTCCCTTCTACAAAGCAGCTCCCTTTCTATCTTCCCCACACTTCGAGGGGAAGAAAATGCCGGGCTCTGTAGAAAGCTCCCTCCGGGAGGGGGCTGCCGCTGTAAGCGGCCGGGGGAGTGCGAGTCCTACTTACTCATTCCTTTCGAAAGCATTACTGATTCCTCCCCTTGAAGTGAGGGGAGGCCAGGAGGGGAGCAGACTGGGGGAGTATGAAAAAACCCCGGTCAGGATTATCATGACCGGGGTTGGTTTCAAAACCTGTTACACTTTAAATATCGATACGGCCCTGCTAAGCTCCTGGGCCATTTCACTGAGGTCTTTAGCATAGGCTGTAAGCATTTCTGCTCCGCCTATCTGCTCCTCAGTACTTGCAGAGACTTCTTCTGCAGTTGCTGCAGATTCTTCAGATACTGCTGAAATATTCTCTATAGATTCAAGCGTCTTATCTTTGGAAGTAATTATTGCCTTCAGGGAGGATTCCACACTGGAAACCTGTTCGGATATTCCTTCCATTGCAGTGTATATCGTCTTGAAAGCTTTGTCTGTTTCTGAAACGGCTGACATCTGGTCCCTGACAATTCCACTTGCGCTGTTTGCTGCATTTACCGTAAGTTCAGTCTTTTGCTGTATATTGTTTATGATATTGTTGATTGTTATTGATGCCTCTTTTGACTGGTCTGCAAGCTTTTTGACTTCATCTGCAACCACCGCAAAACCTCTTCCAGCTGCTCCAGCTCTTGCAGCTTCAATTGCTGCGTTCAGAGAAAGGAGATTGGTTTGCTCAGCGATTCCCACTATAACCTTGACTATCTTTTTAATTTCCTTCATGTCGGAATTCAAACCATTTATATCATTAACAATTTTTTCAGAGACGGAACTTGTTTCCATAGCTTTATTACTGAGGGATTTTACTGTTACGAGCGCATCCTCGCTAAGCTTTCTGCTCTTGGATATAACACCTGCTACTGTGTCCATTTCGCTTCCAACTTTATTGATACCGTACGAGAGCTGGTTCATGCTGTTGACGCTTTCAGAGACTTCTTCAGCTTGTTCCGAGGAGCCCTTTGCTATCTGCTGTATTGTTGTGGCTATCTGCTCGGCCGCGGTATAGGAATGGTCTGCGGATGTTGCTATCTGATCGGCTTTATCCAATACATTCCTTGCTGCAACATTTACTTTTGACACAAGCATGCTTATGTTTGTTATCATATCATTAAAATTGCCGGTGACATTACTGATTTCGTCCCTGCCGTCATCCTTCAGGTTCACAGAAAGATTGCCGTTCTTGGCCTGGGTCATGACTTCTACAAGCTTGCTGAGCGGATTTGATATGCTGCCGGCAATTACAAAAGAAAGCAGAATGGCGATGAGCAGACACAAGATTGTTATCCAGAATATTGCCGAACCTATGCTTTTTGATTCGCTGTTTAAGTAGCTGTAAGGTATGGTACTGACTATAAACCAGTCGGTCCCGGGAATTGCACAATATGTGACAAGACTGTTGTTTTTATTTATGCTTAAATCGAAGGAGCTGTTAGCTGATGTTGCATCTTTACCACTTTTTTGAATCTCTTCCTGTTTGGCTTTTATTATATCTTTAAGCTTTGCTTCGGAAAATTCCTTGCCTATCGGAATTTTCTGAGTATTTCTGCTGGATATGACCATACCGTTTGAATCCATAAAGAAGATGTCGGAGCCTTTCCCCATGTCGACATTTTTGTATATATCGGAGAAAGCAGTTTCCTTGACAAATATTAAGAGGGAAGCCAGGCTGTTACCTGTAGAAAGGTATTTTACCTGCCTGCTAAAGACAAATGTACTACCGGTGCCGTCATCATGAGGATCCAGAACTAACATGGTTTCGCCGCCTTTAGCCTCAACAGCTTTGATAAATGCACTGCGGTCAGCATCGGGCCATACTGAGGAAGTAAAGTAAGATCCGAGGCTTACTTTGAAATCATTTGAAGCTATTATATCAACATCTTTAATATCTTTATTGTTGACAAATTTCTTGTTAATATAGCTTGTTATCGTCTTGTTCAAGTCAATCACATCATATAGGGCTAGTTTGGGAAGATCATTGATTCTTTGCACTTCTGTCGAGAAAGTAATTTCATCTACACTGAATTTGTAGGTTTTGAGCATGGACTCGATATTCACGCTCAGCTGTTTCATCAACTGAAAAGAAGAAGTACTTATTTTTGTGCTGATAGCAGTACTTGACTTTTCATAAGAAATTATTCCAGTAATCAACAACGGTACGAATGAAAGGATAATAAAAGATCCGATAAGCCTGTGCTGAATTTTAATATTTCGTAGTATATTCAGCCGCAGATCCAACATGGACTTTGCAGAAGTTTGCGATTTTGTACCGGTTTTATTCAACCTGATCACTTTTCCTAAACTTTTCAAGCCTGTTAATATCCTGTTTGCAATGGAACCAGCGATTCTTTCTTTTTTTT
>CALMWN010000325.1 GCA_937873555.1 uncultured Clostridia bacterium | reverse complement strand
TTATTATACTATATGAAATTATCAATGTCCATATTTTTTTGTTTACGCTGTAGTATTAGTAATAGCAGGAGATTTGCCGGGATTGTCGACATTTCACCTCACCACAATCCAAAGAACAAAGAATTGTCATATCAATTCCTGTCATCACTATGGGGGAAAGGATATGCCTATGAGGTAACAAATTCAGTTCTTCAGTATTGTATTAATGTATTGGACATACATTTTCTTGTATCCGAAACTCAAACCGCTAATGTGAAATCGTGCAGATTGCTTGAAAAGCTTGGATTTAAGCAATCTGAAAAGATAATACGTTTTGGTTCCGAGCAGTCAATATATGTGATTGACTTACTCAGTCGCATTAAATCAGAATAGTTTTATTGATATGGTTAGACAGACTTATGATATTTAACACAGCAAATAGTAAAAAATTAATACGCCCAGTATGCAATGAAGTGAGGATAAGTTTATGAGCAAGGACGTAGTGAGAAGTGTACTGTGTTTGTTACCTGAGAATGAAATCCATGGGTTGGAAGAATTCAGACAAAAGTATATTATTAACCTTGGCAGGCTTTTGCTTGATGCAATTATTGTAAGGAGGTAGCTCTATGTTCTTTCTTCAAATGTCGGGCTTTCCCGGTTCAGGAAAGTCAACGCTTGCCAGACGGATAGCAGAGAGTACGGGTGCCATAATTATAGATCATGACATAGTGCAATCTGCAATGTTGGAAGCCTGGGACAGTAATGTCGATACTAAGGCTACCGGAATTATTTCATATCATATCGAATGGTCGCTTATAGATTTTCATTTATCACAAGGCGAAAGTGTGATTCATGATAGTCCCTGTTTCTATACCGATACGAATTTAATACCTTATTATACTGTTGATTGGCATGAATGGAGGATGCAACAATGAAAATTATTGAGACACATCCAAATGCACCTGATGCTCTTCTTTTGATGGATGAATTATCAGAGGATTTAGAATCTATAACAGGTAACAGTGGGAAGAATTCATTTAATCTGAATGATGTTTGTGTTCCGCGTTCCTTATTTGTAGTAGCATATAATGAAAATGGAGAAGCCATTGGCTGTGGAGCCATACGTCCTATTAATGAAGATATTGCTGAAGTTAAACGTATGTTTGCTAGAACCAAAGCAATGGGAGTTGGAACTGAAATTTTACGTTACTTAGAGATACAGGCACAAAAACTGGGTTACTCTGTTCTTTGGCTTGAAACCCGATTAATAAATAAACGAGCAGTATCATTTTATGAGAAAAGAGGTTATCATCGTATACCTAACTATGGCAAATATGTCAATAATCTCGAAGCAGTTTGCTTTGAAAAAAATATAATCTAACTATGAAACTATAATTTACCATTGATATTATTACCCCAATTAAAGAAATTAAAATTATTCATAATTATGGTGTGGTATAATGAAATTCGGGGTGAACACCTTATGAACTATGATGAAATCGTAAAAAAGTGGCAGCAGAAGCCAATTTCAGATGTTGCAGATATAGACCTGAAACTTCATAATTTCCGGATTCTATTCGCATACCATTCCGGGAAAATAGAAAATGACCGAATAGATTATCATGACACCCGCGAAATATTTGAAAATGGAAAAGTATCAAATTATACAGGAGATATCCGAACTTTATTTGAACAGAAGAACCAGAAGGATTGTTATGAAATGCTCAAAACATTGATTGTGGAAAAGGCACCCCTTTCAATTGAACTGGTAAAAAAAATTCACTTTGAACTCAGCAAGGGGACATATGATGAAAGCCGTTTCGCAAAAGGCGAAAGACCAGGTGAATTTAAAAAGAATGATTATATTGTCGGTTATTTCGATGCAGGGTCTGATGCCATAAATGTAGAAGCTGATTTGTCCGGAATATTGGAAGAGATAAACTCCTATAACGGCGATAGAATTTTAAAAGCAGCAGCATATCTTCATGCAGGTTTTGAAAATATACATCCTTTTGCTGATGGAAATGGGCGTGTCGGTAGAACGATTATGAACTATTATCTGATAATTAACAACCATCCTCCCATTATTATTTTTGAAGAAGACAGAAAGGAGTACTATAAGGCTCTTGAGGAATTTGACAGAAAGGAAGAACTGGAGCATTTGATTTCATTTCTCTTAGGCCAGTGCGAGAAAACCTGGAATAAAAGGTGAAGTATGAATCGGTCACGGGAATACCCGGGACTTTTTGCCTTTGATCATAGAACTTGAATGCGGAAATCATTATGACCGCACAAAAAGCCAGCATGTTGAGTGGTTGAAACATAGATTGGATTCATTAATTCAAGCGCTGTCCGATTTATATTTCAGAGCCCGTGAGAATGTTGTTCCAATCTACGGAATACAGCGGATGTCTGAATTGAATATCCTGCTTGAGCTGGAAGAGAGTCCGCCGGAACTGGATGAACATATGAGACAGTGGATTGAGCTGGGCAAGAAGAACTTCGGTGGGTTATTCTGCAGGGGCTGCGACCGCTGTGCAGGGGTATGCCCCCAAAATATCCGTGTGGGATATGCCTCAAGAATCGGTGATTTTTTCTACCGGAGTCCGGTAGAAAAGTATCTTACCTATAAATGGTTTGAGGAAATGCAGAGAGTACCAAACTGTACCGGCTGCGGTGAATGTATCAGGCATTGTCCATTCGGACTGGATTTACGTGAGGCAATGAAGAAGAATTACGCAGTATTTATGGATTTCTGGTCACGAAAAGAGAAATACGGAGTAAAAGAAAAGTAAGAAACCCGTTGACATTGACGCAGCATAAAGGTATATAGTAATGCTGTCAGGAGGTATAATAAATACAAAATTCCTAAAGGATCCGACAAATACTTCGGCAAGATATATTTGTTTGATGGAAGGCTTAGCTATTCAAAGGAATATTTCAATAAAAATCTTTTCCATGATTACCTGAAAGAACAGGGCATGAAAACCTTCCAGGATGGGTTGACAGCCAGATGGGCTGCCGTTAAGGCAGGACTGGGGTATTTCCGGAGAAATAATTTTGTATATACAAAATTCGGCTCATGGGTATGGATAGATACCTGGATAGTTGACTTCGAGTTGGAGTATGACAAGGTGTCCCCAAATGAGTCTGCTTCCTGTCCCGATAATTGCCGGAGGTGCATTGAAGCATGTCCGACCAACGCGCTGTCTGAAGACTATACCATGGACCGCGGGAAATGTATAACTCAATTGGCAGGATATTCAACAGAGCCGCCTTCGGAAGAATTGAGGACCAAAATGGGAACTTTGTTATACGGCTGTGACGTTTGCCAGGATGTCTGTCCAATGAATACAGGAAAATGGAGAGAAGAAGAGGAATTTCCGGAATCTGAAAGCATCAAGGGACGCTTATCCCCGGAAGAGATACTCGCAATGGATGAAGATACTTTATTGAACGTTATGCAGCCAAGGTTCTGGTATATAAGCAGTGACAGGATCTGGCTGTGGAAATGCAATGCCATAAGGGCGATGGCTAACAGCGGTGATACAAAGTACCATCAGTCAATAAAGGATGCATGCAGCGATGATAATGAGAAGGTCAGGGATATGGCTCTATGGGCATGCAGAAAACTTGGGATTTGAATGCTATCCGGGAAGGTACTGGGAATGCTTCAAAATGAAGCATGTTTATTGTTCTTATTCTTAAATAAAGATCAAAATGGAATTGGAGGAAGGTATTTATGTTGTATGACTTGCTGAAGTCAAGAAGAAGCATCAGGAAATTTGAAAATAGGGAGGTGGAAAAGGAGAAGCTGGATGCGATCCTGAAAAGCGCACTGCTGTCACCTTCATCCAGGGCGCGCAGGCCCTGGGAGTTTATAGCCGTTACAGACAGGGAATTGCTGAAAAAACTTTCCAAATGCCGGGAGGGCAGCTCCCTGTCCCTGGAGAGTGCCGCACTGGGTATTGTGATAATTGCAGACCCTGATTCATCTGATATCTGGATAGAGGACGCTTCAATCGCATCGGTAATAATTCAGCTGTCGGCTCAATCATTGGGACTGGCCTCCTGCTGGGTACAGGTGAGGGAAAGATTCCATTCCGGAGATGTAAAGGCGGAGGATTATATAAAGAATATTCTAGGGATACCTGAAAGGTATAAGGTTGAAAACATGGTGGCGATCGGATATCCGGCTGAAAAAAAGGAACCGCATGATGAAAAAAGCCTGTTGTCCGATAAACTGCATTTCAACGGATATTGATCTGAAGGCACCTTTCTGACACTTCATAGATTTTTCAATTGTTTTTTTAATTTTTCAAGCTGTGTACTCATATCGTCTATTTGTTCCAGCATGCTGTTTTTGGTCGGATGTGCTTTCTGGTCTTCTGACTGGGCTGCAGAAGTAAGCATTGTCTGCCCGACCGAAACCAGGAAGTTACCGAATGAATTTTGCTGGTTCGCATCCATGCGGATATTTAACAGTATTCCCAGCAGGGAGGCAAGCAAGGTAAATTGATTCGGAGGAATTTTTTCAAAATTAAACATGTTTTTCACCCATACAGATTGATACTATATAGTATTTATAGATTTATGATAATGTGTGCGGAAAACAGGAGAATAAATTTTATTATACGGTTGGACTGTGGCGTTATTATGAATATTAACGTCCATTGAAAACCGGATTTGTTCTAAATCTTGATATTATAGATATATTGAAGTAAACTTTAAGAAGTATCAATATTAGGGAGACTTACATGAACACACTATACTTCAGCAAGGAAAACAGGTTTGTAAGAATGCTGGCAACCATTGCTGCAGGGACTATCGGTGGATGGATATTCGCCCTGTGCCACATACCGCTTCCGTGGCTCCTTGGACCAATGCTGACAGTATTGATATGGTCGAAATTCAGCAGGATTGAATTGTACTGGACATCAGAAATGAGGAATATAGGCTTGCTTATAATCGGGTATTCCAGCGGGCTTTCCTTCACAAAAGCTGCAGTGATAGAAATCATACACCAGCTTCCCTCAATGCTTTTTATGACTATTATACTGATTGCCTTTTGTGCAGCCCTGGCTTTGCTGGTTTCAAAACTGACGGGGGTTGATTACCCAACAACCCTTACGGGAAGCATTCCCGGAGGGCTTACACAGATGGTCACACTGGGAGAGGAAATAGAAGGCATTGATTTGACTGCCATAACGTTTCTGCAGGTTGCAAGGGTTATGATGATTGTATTCTTTATTCCGATGCTGGTCTTCAGCCCCTTGTTTACCTCGGGAGATCCGGTTTTGCATGCAGGCACGGCAAATGCCGTATCTGCGCAGTGGAGCGGTCTTTTCCCCAATATACTGGTATTTGCAGCGGTTTCCATTATTTGCGCAGTTCTTGGCCAAAAGGTTAAATTACCAACCCCGTATCTGCTGGGCCCGATTCTCGGAACTGCAGTATTTAGTATTTCAGGGTTTAGTGGCCCGGCACTGCCGTCTGTATTGTTAAATATTGCCCAATTCAGCACGGGCTGTTACTTCGGGCTGCTATTGAAGCCCGAAAAACTACAAAACAAGGCAAGAGTGATTTCTTTCTCCTTAATCAACGGTATGTTGATGATACTATTCTCATGGGGTTTGAGCATAGTTCTTGTCAGGATGCACAATATAACAACGGCTACCAGCTTTTTAAGTCTGGCACCAGGCGGGGCTGACCAGATGAGCATAATAGCCGGTGAAATACATGAAGATTTATCAATTGTCACAGGCTATCAATTGTTCCGTATGTTTTTTATCTACTTTGCAGTTCCACCGCTTTTAAAATGGTTTTTTAAATACCGTGTGAAAGTGCAGCACGCAGAGTATAAACTGAATTGCACCGAAAAATAAATCGTGGCAGCAGACATTGACATTAATTGGCATTTGGTTTAAAATTAAAGTAATACTACTTTGTTTCTTTGGAATTATTATTGAATAAGCAAGTATTACTTTTTCTTCAATAGAAATTTACACTGCAAAATTTCCACAAATTAATGATGTAACAAAGTAGTAATAACTGAAGGGGAGTAGTTTGTTAGAGACAACGTACTGTAAAGGCAAAACTTTCAAATTAAGTTTTACTGCCATACAGTAAGATCTCAATAGATGATGTCAACAACACTGGCGAAAGCTTGGCAGCATCCGCGAAAGCGAAACAAGACCTTTAGCGTATTTGAAATATGCTAAAGGTCTTTAATTTTTTCCATAATCTGATAAAAATCCATAAACTTCGAGGGAGGAAAAAGATTATGCCCAAAAACTGGTACAACAAAACAGTTATTGAAGTTTCAGATGAATTATCGGTCAGCCTGACTGAAGGATTGACTATAAAGCAGGCCGAGGAACGTATTCAGAAATATGGCTATAATGAGCTCAAGGAAAAAGAAAAAGATCCGCTTTTTAAAAAGGTCCTGAATCAGCTGAAGGATTTTTTGGTACTCATACTGATTGCTGCAAGTATTGTCTCATTTTTTGTCGGAGAAATCACCGATTCGATTGTAATTATATCTATTGTAGTAGTGAATGCTGTTTTGGGTGTGGTACAGGAGGGAAAGGCAGAAAAGGCATTGGAAGCGCTGAAAAAGATGTCTGCACCGAATGCCAGGGTTTTAAGGAACGGGAAGATTGAAACCATACCTGCCAGGATACTGGTACCCGGCGATATAGTACTTATTGAAGCAGGTGACATAATTCCTGCTGATGTCAGGATTATTGAAAGTGCAAATTTGAAAATCGAAGAAGCCTCATTGACCGGAGAATCGGTACCTGTTGAAAAAGACGGCAGCAAGGTTCTGGAAGGTGATGCCAGCCTCGGCGACCGTACCAATATGGCATATATGGGCACAATAGCTACCTATGGACGAGGCAGGGGAGTTGTGGTCAAAACTTCCGGGGAAACCGAAATAGGAAAAATTGCAGATAAGATTCAGGATATCGAAGACGAAGAAACACCTCTGCAGAAAAAACTGGAGGAATTGGGCAAGTGGTTGGGTCTGATATGCCTGGGCATCTGTATCATAGTATTTATTGTAGGGCTTTTAAGGGGCGGAAAGTTTTTAGAGATGTTCATGATTTCTGTAAGCCTTGCAGTTGCTGCAATACCTGAAGGATTACCTGCCGTAGTCACCATCGTGCTGGCTCTCGGAATGAAGCGTATGGTTGACAGGAATGCAATAGTAAGAAAGCTTCTGGCAGTTGAGACTTTGGGCTGTGTGGATGTTATTTGTTCCGACAAGACCGGGACTTTGACCCAGAATGAGATGACTGTAAGGAAAATATTCCAGGGAGGAAGCATTATTGAGGTTACAGGGCAGGGATATGAGCCGGAAGGTGAATTTCTTGACAGGAAGGGTAAAAAAATTGAACCTGCAGAGCATGAGGATTTGAAGCTCCTGCTTTCCATCGGGG
>CALMWN010000324.1 GCA_937873555.1 uncultured Clostridia bacterium | reverse complement strand
AGATCAGGCCGTGCAATAAGGTTCATTATATTTTCATAATCATATCCATGGGCATGCAGGGCTGATATCAATATGGGGTCATAATAATCCATTCCCGTCATGAAAACTGCGACCACAACCGGAGCATTTGTGAAAAAGGTCAGCACCTTCCTCTTTGAAGTCAGATATTCAGAGGTAAGCTCATCCTTTTTAATACTCAAAATATCTTCGGTCTTTTTGACAACGGCATCCGCAATACTCTGTATTACCGACCTGTCTCTTATGGCAATGAACCTCCAGCATTGACTGTTACAACCGCTTGGAGCACTTGCAGCTATCCGGATGATTTCTTCAATGTCACTTATCGGAATGTCTTTTTTTTCGAATTTCCTTATACTTCTTCTTCCGTACGCCAGGTCTCTGAAATTATTCATATGTACTCCTACTCCTGTTCTGACGTCCCCTCTTGCGGGAACAACTTTTCAAGCACCTTAATCAGTAGAAAAAACAATATAAGTACGCTAAACACCCCTATAAGGCCTACAACCATAACATACAGGCCTTTTTCCATATTGGACGCGTTTTTAAGTAATTCCAACATATTATAACCTTCCTTTATTACAATATTCGCCGAGGCTTGATTGCCCAACATTTATTTGACAAGCAACGGAACCAGTGCCAGTATCATGCCGCCTGCTATGATGGAACCAAGTTGCCCCGAAACATTCGCACTTATAGACTGCATCAGTATGAAATTGGTCGGGTCTTCCCTGGTTGCAATCCTCTGTACTACCCTTGCCGACATTGGAAATGCTGAGATTCCAGCAGCACCAATCATCGGATTTATCTTGGATTTAAGAAACAGGTTTATGAATTTTGCAAATAAAATTCCGCCTGCTGTATCAAATACAAAGGCCACCAGACCCATGACAAGGATTAGAAGCGTTTCACGCCTGAGGAACTTGTCCGCTTCCATTGTTGAGCCTATGGTAACACCAAGAAGAAGGGTGACGAGGTTGGCCAATTCATTCTGTGCAGAATTTGACAGCCTCTCAAGAACTCCACATTCCCTGATTAGGTTGCCAAACATTAAAAGGCCTACCAAGGGTACACTTATGGGAGCGACTATTCCGGCAATAATTGTAACGGCGATGGGAAATATGATTTTTACTGATTTGGATACCCTGGCATCCTTGTATTCCATCCTGATCATGCGTTCCTTTCTTGTAGTAAGCAGGCTTATCACCGGGGGCTGGATTATCGGAACCAGAGACATATACGAGTATGCAGCGACTGTAATAGGCCCGAGATAATCCTTAGCAAACTTCTGCGCGACAAAAATCGATGTAGGGCCGTCGGCCGCACCTATTATACCTATGGCGGAAGCTACCTTAAGATTGAAATTGGGGAATATCTGGTTTGGAAACATGCTGTCCAACGCAATTGCTGCGATTATGGTAGCAAATATTCCAAATTGTGCAGCTGCCCCGAAAAATATCATCACAGGGCTTTTAAACAAAGGTGTAAAGTCTATCATTGCACCTATCGCTATGAAAATCAATACAGGGAACAGCTCTGTCGCTATTCCTGCGTCAAAAAGCACCTTTAGGACACCAGGCTCTCCTTCATAAGATATTACTGAAGACAGGGGGATGTTTACGAGGATTGCACCAAACCCTATTGGCAGAAGCAGCATTGGTTCATAATCCTTTTTAACTGCCAGGTAGATCAGGACAGCACCAATAATGAACATTATGATGTTTTTGTAACTCAATGCCATAAACCCTAAAAATAATTGTTCCATTTTTACCTCCAAACTTTTTTATTTTAGAATACCTGCTAATTTGCTACAATGGAATTTCTATTGAAGAAAGAAGCGCAGCTTTTTCTTCAATTAGAAATAAAAACGGAAAATTTCCATAAATTAATGAAGCAATGAAGTAGTTTCAGTAAATATATGAACGTTTTTCAGAATGTTAACTATTTAAGTATTTTAGTACAAAATATATAAATGTTTGCATCTTTATGTAGTATAGCGAATTTTTAGGTTATTATCAATAAAATGATGGACAGTATTTTTTAATTGGGATAAGGAAGGAGAATTGATTGATTTTGTTGAAATTAACATATAAACAGGTGCGGGGTGG
>CALMWN010000323.1 GCA_937873555.1 uncultured Clostridia bacterium | reverse complement strand
CAAGATACAACCCGGAGGCATATGCTCTTCCACCATTGTTTCTTGCGATTTTCAGAATTGACAGTGAAAGTGCAAACGCCAGATTAAAAGTAAATTTCCTTACATCATGGGGTATAAGGCAGAGCAATACCACCTCTTTACCCTTTACAACGGTTGCCTCAACCAATACAGGAGGCTTCAGCATTTTTTCCATTTCTCCGAAAACCTTTGAGATATTTTCAAGCGGAATGACAACTTCTGCAGGAACCAGAGAAGGCCCGATCCTCTTGATTTTCATTGGGGTAAAGCGTTCTTCCCATTCATGTTCAGCAAGGCTTTGCAAAAGCATTTTGGCACCAGCTGCTGCAACGATGGACTTAAGCTTATTCTGGACATCATAGGAGACTGATTCCGGACATGCCAGAAGCATTATGAAGCTTTCCGGAAGTACAGGCCTTGGATGTGGATGGCCATGGTGGGTTTTCGGGGGGATTTTATTTTTTAAACCTGCGGCGGTAGGGTTGATAAACCCTGCATGCCACAAAGGAAGTCCGCTTTTCAGCACCTGATCAAGTATTTCCTGGACTACTGCCGCCGTGCCGGCTTCTATACCGAAAACTGCCTGGTTTTCATATTTGCGCAGCCGCAGTGTGATGTTTGTGATGATTCCTGTCGTCCCCATTGCGCCGCTGACCAATGATAATTCCCCGGCATTCAGGATTTTCTTTGATCCATCGGGGCTTATCATAACAGCTGATTCGACATTCTCTTCAAGCCATCCGTATTGATAGCTTCCGATTCCGGCGCCACTTTGAGCAAGCCACCCTCCAACGGTTGAGCCGGGGGAACTTGTCGGTACAATTCTTGCAGCCAGGCCTTCAGATTGAAGTTTGAATTCAAGGTCCTTCCATACAATACCTGGTTCAACTGTAACCAGATTTTTATCCTTATTGACATCTATGATCCTGTTGAAATGAATGAGTTCAATTACAACGCCGCCATTTACCGGTATAACCCCTCCATACCCTGAAGTGGCAGCGGCACGCGGAACAACCGGTATCTTGTATTTAGCGGACCACTTGACTATTTGAATAATCTGTTCTTCTGTTTGGGGCTGGACAATGACAGCCGGTGTAGTTTCACCTACCAGGGCTTTCGGGATGGATGGAAGTTCACCCACGTCATTCTCATAGAGGTGACGCTCCCTCAAGTCTGAGTTGACTCTTAACTCCCGGATGCTTTTGAGCTCTGCCAGAGAATCCCGGCTTAATTCCATTACTTTTGACACTGATATTCCCCCTTGAGATTGCTGAATAATAACTATCCTCACAATAATAACCGGACAGATGCATGACAAATTGTTAACATATGATTTTATTTTAAACTTTTTGGCACTATATTTCAATATCTAAATATAAAAATAACTAGATATAAGAATAAAACAATATGAAATTCTACAGCAAACTCAGATATTGAAAGCATTCATCAATTAATTATAACTGCCTGTTAATTCATCAATGTCTTCTTTTATCTCTCTTATGTTCCGGAACTATCATAAAAATGCCATGTTTGAATAGTAATATATTAAATGAAAGATTAAGAGGTATTTTTTTAAGCATGGCTAAGCTTTATTTCATAGTATTAAGAAAAAAATCTCTGAAGAATTTATTAATAATGGTGTTTCTTATCTCAATGGCAATCTGCGCGGTATATTTTTTGAGTGAATCCGGCAGCTTTTTTGATGTTTCGGCTATTTTCTCAAGCGGTATTGGCCCGGTAGATCCGAATATTTCAAAAGACGGCGGGAAATTGGCAATTATTATTGATGATTTCGGTTCAAGCAGAAATGGTGTACAGGAAATGATGTCAACAAATGCCCATTTGACTTTTGCTATCATGCCTTTTTGCAGATATTCGGAGAAAGATGCTGAAGAAGCACATGAGAAAGGATATGAGGTTATTGTGCACCTGCCGATGGAACCAAACTACGGAAGGAAAAGCTGGCTGGGGCCAAAACCCATACTGGCCAGCATGGAGATAAGTGAAGTACAGCGGATTGTGATTGATTCATTCGAGAGTATCCCCCATGCAGTTGGAGCGAATATTCATATGGGTTCTAAGGCAAGTGGGGATAAAAGCATAATATCTGCAGTCCTGGAGGTCCTTAAGGAAAGAGATCTGTACTTCGTAGACAGCAGAACTGCTGACCACCCGGTAGCCAAGAAAATTGCCGACAAAAAGGGAGTGATATGTTACGACAGGGATGTATTCCTGGATGGGCAGCAATCAAAAGGCTTTGTAAAACAACGGCTGAATGAAGCCGGAAGAATTGCACTGAAAAAGGGAAAAGCCATAGCGATAGGACATGTAGGTATAGAGGGTGGTAAAACCACCGCAGAAGCAATCGGAGAAATGATACCGGAATTTAGAAATCAAAACATCCAACTGGTATTTGTTTCAGAGCTGGGAAAATAGTTTTTTCCAAACAAAAGCTATATGGAACAGGTATAATTATTTTCTTAAAAATTAATATTGTCATGGAACTTTACAGGGTGCAGAATATGACTTTGTACCCTTGTAAATATTTTTAGCGGAAAACAAATATGCGATATTGGCTGTATTGTTTTACATTAAAAGAAATCTTTGCTATAATATTTTAGAAAGTGAAGAATTCTGTAAGCACAGCTAATAAATAATTTCTGGAGGTATACATAATGGCACAAAAAACTTTATCTCAAAAGCTATTGAACAATAGTGATTTCTGGAAAGGGAAAAATGTTTTGTTACCTAAGTATGACAGGCAGAAAACCGAAATAACGGGCCTTTGCTTTTCTCCCGGAAGAATGGGCTTCGGCCATTTGGGCGATATAGTTCAGGATATCCTGGACCAGGGCGCTCCGGCTGGCCTGATTGCGGGTATAGAGACTTTTTCACAGGATTATTACAATACCCTTGCCGCTTCTGACTGGCTTGGAACTCAAATGATATACGGGGATGAAAAAGATGTTGTAACACCTAAAATACAGGGTGCTTTTGGTACAATCCTGTTTATAAATAATAATGAAAAAACCCTTGCCTGGAACAGACTTCTTGATTTTGCAAGGGATCCGAAAGTTCAGTATGCAACCATCAATGCCCCGGAAGGAGCATATGGAATGGTTTATCACGGCGGAGATTTTGCAGAACCTGTAAGCCAGGTGGTCAAGGGCGATATGGAGCAGGGGACAGTTAATTCCGATCCTGCAAAGTGGACAAGATTTGCCCTGGAGAGATATAAAGCCGGTTTGAAATTTGCACTGGTAAGCTGCACAAACTTTTCGAAAAACGGTTACTTTACAGGCGCTACTGTGAGGACGATAGCAAAGGCCTGGGAAGAAAAGGGATTTGCTCCCAAAGGTTTTGTCAGCTACCTTATGGACCCCAAGCAGTTCAGCTTTCCCAACTGTATGATAGACAGAATTGCAGTTAATCCGGATGCCAAAACCTTTGAAACTTTGAATGCACTTGGAATCAATTCAAGCGTAGTTGTTACCGAAGAGACCCGTTATTGGGCGGTAGAGGATGTATTCCCCAACGGAAGGCCTGCCTTTGAACTGGCAAAGGGAGTATTCATGTGTGAAAGCTTTGAAGAAGTAAAGCAGTATGAAGACATGAAGCTTCGTATCCTGAACATGAGCCATTCTGTTATAGCCGGACTTGGCGTTCTGCTGGGTTACAGAGGCAATTACGGAATTTACAAGGCCATGCAGGACAAGGAAATAGTCGATATAATAAACAAGATAATCTCTATTGTCATAGACACCATAGATTCACCTAAAAAACTGAATTCCAGAGACTTTGCGAAGAATGCAATTGAGCGTCTCATCAATCCGAATATTCCTGATGATCCGATGCGTATAGCTGTCAATGCTTCAACCAAGGTTTTGCCAAGGTTTATGGAGACCTTCTTTGAAGGAAGACAGAAGGGCATTTCCGAAGACAGGCTTAAGGTAATCCTCCTGCCTGTGGCAGGCTTCCTAAGATATACCCTGGGAATAGACGACAAGGGTGAAAAATATGAACTGGAGACAGACCCGTTAAAAGATTTGTTCATTGAGTGCGGCAAGAAAGTTAAGGTTGGAGATGCTGCTTCGGCCAAGTTCTTTGAGCCGATGATTTCCGACAAGAGCGTTATGGGTGAGAATCTGTATCACGAAGGCGGACTGGGAGCTGAACTGGAAAAGCTTGCCGGCAGGATGCTGGAAGGAAAAGATTCAGTAAGAAAGACACTGCAGGAATACTTGAAATAAGTCCAATTGAACTATAAAGATAAAACCCTGTAATAGAGTTGGTTCTGTTGCAGGGTTTTTGTATTACAACGAGAAGGCATAAATCATGAATCATGTAAAAAGAAAGCATTGATTTTTTCCGGGCCTGCCGATATCTTCCGGGATATTTCAGGAAGTCCCCTGTCTGACAGCTTTTTATACCATTCAACCAGCATTATTTCACCGTTTTGTATCTCTATCCCGGTTATATAGTCATTATTCACACAGCAGCCATCATTAAAGTAAGGTGCCTCGCCGGGCCTGGCAAATGCTGCATGATGGGTATGGCCGGCGATTACTATTTGATTGTTTGCTTTAATCCAGCGAATTATGTTTGATTCTATTGTATTCGTCCGTGAAGCGTTTCTGGCCGGACTTATTGGGTTTCTGCAGCGCAGGAGCTCAAAGTGCCTCCATATATACCTGACAAGGAACCGGGAAAGCGGCCATAAGCAGTCATTTAAAAGGTCTCCCTGATGGCCGTGTACTATAAGAATTTTGTGATTGGTATCCCGGTATCTTAGTATCAAGCCCTCGTGGACTTTAATATTGTCGAAGAGCGGCTCGGATTTCTGGGTAACGGGGTCATAGTATTCATAGAGGTTTTTCTTTACATACCTGCTTCTGCTTTTGAATATATCATGGTTACCCCATATCATATAAAGGCGGCCTTCCTGATGGAATTTCCTCATCTGCAGATAAACATTTCCATGGGCTTGCAGGAGGCTGGAAAAGTAGTCATTTTCCCACAGTTCATCACCATCACCGATTTCAACATATGTATAACCTCGTTTATAATAGTATTCCAACGCATAACAATAGATGGAGCTGTTGCTGGCGAAATCATCAGCCTTGGAGTTGTCTCCCCTGTGGCAATCGCTCAAAAAAACCAATCTGGAGGTGTCATCTATAAGAATTTCGTCGGATGCATTCAATACTCTATCAAGCCGCGTAAAAGTAGACATGTCAAGGAGCCCCCTATCGTATGTGGGATAAGCTTTTATAAATTGACATAACATATATATATGGTATGAAGCTTGAATTGTTTGTGTGACGTTATCTTCGGGAAATTCACCTGTTTGGCTTTAATATATGAATTAAGGCAGGATTATGTGAAGATCTGCGATTCGTAATATTTATATATAACATAATTATTTTTGTCCGGATTCAATAATAATTACAAACTAATAAAATATTATTATGCAGGAATTCATCCTGGCGTATAGAATATAAACATATGAAATTAATTTGGAAAGAGGATGTTCATATGAAAAGACTTCTTAATAACATGTACAGGCCGGTAAATCCTTCGCCGGCAGCTCTTATAACCTCTGTGGACGAGAAGGGGAAGCCCAATATCATAACCCTCGGGGAGGTGTTCAATGTAAGCATAAAGCAGCCGGTCATAATGGGTATAGCCATACGTCCGGCGACATATTCACATTATCTCATTAAAAAGACGGGTGAATATGTCATAAACCTCACAACTTCGAGTCTGGTAGAAAAGGTTGACCTTTGCGGAAGTGTCTCCGGAAGAAACGGCATAGATAAGTTTGCGGAATTCGGACTTACTCCTGAAGCGTCATCCTTCGTAAAACCGCCAATAATAAAAGAGTGCCCCGTCAATATCGAATGCAGGGTAGCGGGAATCCAGACCGTCGGAGATCATGATCTGATTCTGGGAGAAGTCATGGCTGTGCATGCAGAGGATGATATGATAGATGAACAGGGCGGACTTAACCTGGGAAGACCCGGTCTTTTGGTATATGTAACGGGAAATTACTGGGCATTGGGGGAAAAGCTCGGCAGTCACGGTTTTGCGAGAAGGAAATGAGATTTGGGAAAATGGCAGCACATTAAAGCCTTTTTTAGGATACAGCTTGCGAAGCAGGTATTTTGACAGGCAATTTCAAATATATATATTGTGAAAGCATAAACATAAAGTTGATATTGAAAAAATGAGGGTTATGAATTAAAATATATCGGAAGGATGCTGTGTGTAGAATTAACTGAAAACAGCTGATTTTAATATTTTTTCGAGGTAGATATATGGATATAATTCAAGCACTGGTTTATGGTATTATCCAGGGTATTGGGGAGTTTCTTCCTATTTCCAGTACCGCTCATATTGTTCTGGCCCCCTGGTTTTTCGGATGGAAAGACCCTGGTACGGCTTTTGATGTGGCTCTGCATCTTGGAACAGCGGTGGCTGTTATTCTCTTTTTCTATAAAGATTGGATAAATTTATTGAATGCCGGTTTATTCCACAGGAAAACCGCAGATGGCAAACTTTTTTGGCTGCTTGTGCTGGCAACAATACCTGGAGGCATTGCAGGTGTATTGTTGGATAAATATATGGAGGATTTCAAGAATCCTCTCCTTATAGGGATAATGCTTATTATTATAGGTTTTGTCCTGTATGTTGCAGATATAATCGGCCGCAATGACATCCGGATCAAGGAGATAGGGCTTTCAAGAAGTATTCTGGTGGGTATTTCCCAGGCACTCGCCATCATACCCGGGGTATCACGCTCGGGTATTACGATGGCAACGGGACGTTTTCTTGGGATAACCCGCGAAAGTATAGCGAGGTTTTCTTTTCTGCTTTCTACCCCGATTATTCTTGCAGACGGATTATACCATATCAAGGGTCTGAAGAATGTTCCTGTAGATAAACTGTCTTTCGCGGTAGCAGTGATTACATCTGCAGTAGTTGGATTGTTAAGTATAAAATTTCTGTTAAACTATTTAAGAACCAAAGGCTTCGGAATATTTGCACTGTACAGGCTTGTCCTGGGAGCTGTAGTCATTGTGGCGTATTTCTTAAGATGATGAAACAGAGCTTTTAGCGATATATTTTTAGCAATGTTTATATAAATCCATTCAAAGAAGGAGGATAAAAATGAGAGAAATTCATGTAGACAAAATTGTTGACGCAGTTGAAAAGCTGTGCATAGATGCCTGTTACTATTTGGGAGACGATGTGACAAAGCTGATGAAAAAGGCCAGAGAGGATGAGGTGTCTGATTTCGGTCAAAGCATAATGGACCAGTTATTGGATAATATCAAGATTTCCAGGGATAATAATGTTCCCATGTGTCAGGATACCGGTATGACAGTGGTTTTTCTTGAAATAGGACAGGATGCCCACATTGTGGGTGGTAATCTCCAGGACGCGATTAATGAGGGCGTACGCCGTGGATATAAAAACGGTTATTTGAGGAAGTCCGTTTTAACACCGATAGAACGCATAAACACCAAGGACAATACCCCTGCAGTTATTCATACCGAGATAGTTCCCGGTGAACAATTGAAAATAACGGTAGCTCCCAAGGGTGCAGGCAGTGAGAACATGAGCAGGCTGAAGATGCTTACTCCCTCCCAGGGACTGGATGGTATAAAGGATTTTATCATGGAAACTGTTACACTGGCAGGCGGATGCCCGTGTCCTCCCATAATATTAGGGGTGGGAATAGGTGGAACCATGGAAAAGGCAGCCTATATGGCGAAGAAATCCCTCATACGCAAAGCCGGAGAACACAATGCAGACCCAAGCATAGCCAAACTTGAGGAAGAAATGCTGGAAAAGATAAATAAAACCGGAATCGGACCTCAAGGGTTGGGAGGCAGATCAACAGCAATGGCTGTACATATTGACGCTTATCCGACCCACATAGCGGAGTTGCCAATTGCTGTAAATCTCCAGTGCCATGCAGCACGCCACAAGGAAGCAATACTTTAGGCGGCATTTGCTACTTGTCACAGCATCAATTTAGGCTTGGCATAAAGTATTACAAAATAATTTTGGAAGAAATGGATTGGAGGTCAATTTAATGAAAGATAAAAAAATATTGCATGCCCCAATAATTGCAGAGGAATTGGAAGCTTTAAACGCAGGGGATATAGTTTATCTTAGCGGTGTTATATATACAGGACGCGATGCTGCACATAAACGGTTGGTTCAATTATTGAAGGAAAACAAGCCGCTTCCCATAAATGTCAAGGATCAGGTTATATTTTACGTTGGCCCTTGTCCTGCAAAACCCGGTCAAGTGATAGGGTCCTGTGGTCCTACCAGCAGCTATCGCATGGATGCTTATGCACCAACACTTCTTGATCTCGGGCTTAAGGTAATGATTGGCAAGGGTCCGCGTGCACAGTCTGTCGTAGACTCCATAATAAAGAACAAAGCCGCATATCTGGCCGGTGTTGGAGGAGCAGGTGCCCTTACTTCAGCATGTGTTAAGAAAGCGGAACTGGTTGATTTTGAGGATCTTGGAACAGAGGCCATTTATCGTCTTGAAGTTGAAGAGTTTCCTCTGATAGTTGCTATTGATACAAAAGGAAACAACCTTTACGAGATAGGTCCTAAAAAGTATGCACAGATTTAACTTAAAAACAAGAAAGCTCCCTGGATCTATTCTGCAGGGAGCTTTCTTGTTTTTATCAGCTTTTAATGTTCATTATATTCAGTATTTTATCGCTTACAAAACCAAAAGAGAGCTTTTGATTGAAATGCCTTTCAAATACACATAAAAGCCAGTCGATACCATAGCCCGTCAATATTCCTACGAACGCAAGACTTGGAAGCCTGTATCTCCAGGCTGAGTCTATAAAGAATATCGTGCAGAACAGCTGAGTCGATACAATCATTAAAATCAATATCGAGGTCCTGTCATATATCTTTTGCCTGATAATGCGGAGGATTCCTGTCAGCATGGCAATAACCGGAGAAAGCCTTACAACAAATTTTATTATTCCTGCAGGGCTTGTGAGGTTATAATTCCACATCCATGTGCCCCAAAAGCCTAATAGCCTTTTCCCGTAAAGGATAAGAATGTGCTTCCAATTGTCTATAAAGAAGCTAATGACGAAATTATTCAGATGGCTGTTTTCCTTTACCGCATTGTATACGTGGTCGTATGGGGTTTTTACATCAAATATCCGTCCCGAAGAATAATTATCCAGCAGAAGCCATCTAAGATTCCAATACAATGATGAAACAAATGGATTCAAAAATCCCCTGTATATAATTATAAAACCCAGAGAAGCCGATATTACCGTACACACCAATATGTAGCGCCTGTAGCTTATGATCAGGCTTGTGATTTTTTTCAAGTCCATGTTGATAAATATGTAAACAAAGATAAAAGCTATAGTTACAATACCGGAAGGTCTTATGAAACACATGTATGCCACTCCTGCGGAAAAAATGAAAATATCCGCCTTTCTTTTTGTATTGAAGGACTTCAGCAGGAAATATACGGTCATAAGCAGCACGCTTACAAACAGGCTGTCTGTCAAAAGAAAAGCCGACCAGTAAATAAGCTCATACGTCAAAGCGTATATGAGGCTTGCTATAACGGCAGTACGCTTGTTTAAAAGCATTTCGGAGATTTTATATACAAAAATCACACTTAATGCGTTGACCAGGACCTGCAGCAGTACAAAAACGGTTTCGCTTTTGAAAATTGCCAGAAAGACGGCTAAAAGGCCGTAGTATCCAAAGTACAATATCCCATTGAAATCAATGTGGAATCTTGCTCCGGACAGCAAATCACCTGCATGATCCAGATACCAGTGAGAGTCCTGTGTCTTTGGGACACCTTGTTCTACTATCAGCCGCCAAAGAAAGTAACATACCCTGGTAATAATTGAAATTGAAATAATGGGTAAAAGATACTTGAAATCAGCGTGCTTGAAAAGTTTGCCCAGTTTCACTACCATGTACTCCTTTACAGCTTGAATAATAAACGAAACACTTTTTAGGTGTGAAAAGTTTCCGGCTGCCGGAGAAAATCAGAAGGTAAAGTAAAAGGTCAATGCCCCTTTACCCTTTTCCGGAGTGCTGCCGCTAATAAAATCGACCTTCACATTATCAAAGGTTCTCGTTTTTTTCACATCGTTATATTCGTCATCATCTGCTTCCATTATATTGGAGTATTCACCCAATATGAAGTCACATATGTTAAGGCCCGTACTTTCATTAAACAATGAAATAAAGGCAAGCTTCAGCTTGTTTGAATAGAATTCGTCAATCCTGTCATCGGACGTGTCATCAGGTTCAATAAGAGCATTGAGCTCAAGCTTGATCTTCGCCTTGGTGCTTAGTCCTTTTTGCTTCCACATTTTTCTGACATTGACAGGTGACTTCTCGTAAAATGTAAATCTGAACATGCTGCTGCCTTGAAGAATGTCTGCCCTGGTAGCCGACAGACTTACGGAAACGTATGGGAAAGATTCGGTCTCATTGGCTTCACTTCCGGAATGATAACTGGTATCCAGATAGTAGCTTTTGTTTGTAAGAACCTTGATCAGTTCATGAATTTGCTTGTTAATGGAGGGGTTGAGCTTTTCATCCAGGGTATATCCTGCGTTTAAACCGTTTTCGTTATCAGTTTTGAAATACAGTTTATTATATTTGACATTGAAGTGATTAATTGAAATATAATCCTTTGCATCTTTATCTGCCGGGATACTGGTTCCGATTGAATCAACGAAATAATACGTACTGGATTTTGCCTCCCAAAAAACCGATTTTCCGAGGTTTTCACCCAGGAATCTTACAGGTATGTAATAATGTCCGTCTTTTCTGATTGCCTCTGTGAACATTTGCTTTTCCCTGCCATTGACAAGGGCTGTATTTTTATCAGGGTAGAATACGAGAGTATCTGCACTCTTTTTAATTGTAAGTGAGGAAGGGTTCTGGTTCATTTTCACAGTTGCTCCCATATCTTCCGCAATCAAGTCTGCCGGCACCAAAACACTGGAGATATTGCTGTCTGCGACTATTATGGGCTTGAAACCCGAGAGGGATAACTGATTTTCATTTAATTTCAGTTTAATATCAGGCTGATGAAAGCCTATAACAGCGAAAAAAATTAGAGCCATACAAAAAGGAATAAAAATTGAGCCTATAAGTTTTAACATTTTCCACTACACCTTGTTTCTATAGCCATTTCACATAATTTATTTCCAGAAATAAATTATGCTTTCGGCGAGTTTTATCTGATGTGCTTTTTAACATTTTTAAAGACTAGAAATTTGTTATGTTAAAAAGCACTATATGTTTTAACCTTAGTACTTTTTAAATAAAAGGAAATTCTATTAATAACATAAAAATTCTGTTAGTTTTTATTAGAAGAGGGTATATATATATTTCATATTTATATTAACATACTTGTCATGTATTTGGTATCATTACATGATAAAAAATTTACTTCATAAATCATATTTTACTGCAAATTTTATTTGTCGCATAATTAATGACATTTTTCAGGTCTACATAACTTCTAAAAAATGTTATCGGTATTTTAATAGTTATCCACATCTGAAACAAGCTTATTGGAGTTATTCACAGATTTATTCACATTATCCACAATGTTTATATACACAAAACAGATGTTTTGTGAGAGAAATGTGGGAATTATGTGGATATCAGTACAGGTTTTAAGAGGATTTATATGGATATAATGGAAATTAATGCATACCGCCGCTCGATTTTGTTTATAATATACAAAGGAAATATGCATGATTTGTTAAACTGATGTAGAATAGTGATTTATACAGTTAATCCATAATGATATGTATAAGATGAATTAAGTTTTTTGAATTCATCTTATATAGTTATATTCTCTAAAATTTCTTTTTGTTTTATATGAATTTGTTTGGGTAAAATATTTATTATTCAAATGTTAAGGTATATGTCTACTTTAATAAAGAAAGGGGTTGCAGGCATATATGAAATTCATAGTTTGCGGCAAAAATCTTGAAGTAACCGAATCACTTAAGGAAAGAGCAATCAAGAAGGTTGGCAAGCTGGAGAAATTTTTTAACCCGGATACGGAAGCTCATATTACCATGAGTGTTCAGAAAAACAGACAGATAGTTGAAGTTACCATACCCTTTAATGGTGTTGTTCTTAGAGCGGAAGAAGCTAATGATGACATGTACGCTTCAATCGACAAGGCCATTGATATTCTTGAAAGACAAATCAGGAAATACAAGACAAAGCTTGGAAAGAGGCTTCATGAAACAGCATTCAGGAATGATGTGCCGGGGAAGGAGTTTGACGTGGATGAGGAACGGGAGTTCAAGGTGGTCCGTACCAAGCGGTTTGCATTCAAACCCATGACAGTCGAGGAAGCAATCCTGCAGATGAATCTTACCGGCCATGAATTCTTTATGTTCTCCAATTCGGAAACAGGAAAGGCCAATGTGGTTTATAGACGGAAGAGCGGGGATTATGGACTTATTGAGCCTGAATACTGAAAATTGTTATATCGGATGGCGTGTGGAAGCACACGCCATTTTACATGGCATTTCAGCTTGTATAGGTATGATAACTTACAAGCCTTGTTGATTTGGAAGCTTTATGCTGATATTATAGGATATGGTAGGGCTGCAAACCGGTACAAGCGGGTGGAATGATTTGAAATACTGTATATTTGAAATTTAAATTACGGAAGGAGATGGTTGCAATGGAAAGTATAAAATGGGGAGTGTTGGGATATGCGAGGATTGCAAGGTTATTTGTCATACCGGCTATACAAAGGTCCACCAATTCGGAGTTTTATGCCATAGCGTCGAGGGATAAGGAAAAATTGGAGAAATGTCAGGCGGACTTCGGGTGCAAAAAGACTTATTCAAGCTATGATGAACTGTTGGATGACCCAGAAGTTCAAGCTGTATACATACCGCTTCCAAATTCGCTGCATAAGGAGTGGACTATTAAAGCTGCCAGAAAGGGCAAGCATATTCTTTGCGAAAAGCCTATGGCTCTTAATGCGGCAGAATGCCTTGAGATGGTGGAGGAAAGCAAAAAGAACAATGTGGTTCTCATGGAAGCATTCATGTACAGGTATACTGACAGAATAAGGAAGGTCAGGGAAATTATCGATTCGGGAGTTATAGGTGATGTCAAGTATATTAATTCCACCTTCAGATTCTTCCTTAACAGGGAAAATGATGTCCGTATGGTTCAGGAACTTGGGGGAGGCTCCCTGTATGACGTGGGATGTTATCCTTTGAATTTTGTAGGAATGGTGACGGGAAGCGTGCCTGTATCCGTATCGGCGGAGTTCGTAAAACAGGATGGAGTGGATGTGATTTTCTCCGCCCTGCTAAGATACGGGAATGGGACCATAGCCTCAATCAACTGTGGTTTTAATGCATTTGGGAAACAGTTTTCAGAGATTATCGGTACAAAAGGAATTGTCGAAGTGCCGCTCACTTTTTCCAATGATGCAGGCTTCATTACCGTTATTTCCCACGAAGGCAAAAGGGAAGTTGAGGTTTTAGAGAGCGACAGGTATCAGCTGGAGATTGAAGATTTTTCAGATGCGGTTCTACACAACAGAAAACCATTGTTCAGTCTGGATGAGACAGTGAGAAACATGCGGATCCTGGATGATTTGATGGAAAAGGTCAGAGCCTGCAAATAAAGAGACTCAACCGTATACCAACCCCGCACTGATAACTGTTAATATCAGTGTGGGGTTTTGTAGTTGTGAAAATATTTTTCATTATATGGACATTGGTGTCATAAAAATAGTATAATAGTCTCACTGAGGTGAAACTTAACTCTTGCTGGCAGGACTGGAGGGTAAAAAGTGGCTGGAATTGATGATATAATAAAATTGTCAGGTGTATCCAGGAGTACTGTTTTCAGATTCATGAACGGGAGTAACGTCCGCTCTGAAGCGAAAAAGGCCATTATACAGGCCATGGAAAGACTGAATTACAAGACTGATGCCATAATAAAACAACAGAATGTCTCCATAGAAATAAGCATTTCCAATAACTTTGAGGGATTCAAAGGTTTTACCGAGGTAGTGCAGGGAATAATTCAGAGGGCTGACGAAAGAGGAGTAAGGGTCAATCTTGCTACGCGCAGCAAGGACCAGATAACTGAACATTATACACGCTGGAATAAGGATGAAGGACTTAAGGGGGTAATAGTCGTGGGCAAAAACAAGGAGGATGAGGATAAGGAGGCAGAGATGCTTAAAGCAGGTTCGATACCTCATGTTTTTGTCAACAGAATCATGAATGACCCTTATATAAGCTATGTTTCGGTGGACTTGAAGCAGGCTGCCTATGATATTGTAAGGTACCTTATTGATTGCGGGCACAGTAAAATTGCGGTAATAGGAAGTCCGAAAGTATTCAGGGTTGACAGTGACAAGCTGGAGGGTTACAAATTGGCGTTCCATGATACTGACACTAAAGTTCCACAAGGGTTTTACATCGAGATTGAAGATCCCGATGATTGGGAAAGTAATATAAGGAATATGTTTGAAAGTAATAATATCCCCAGCGCGTTTTTTGCAATATGCGACTCCCAGGCTATGAAATTCGCGCATTTGGCACAGAGTTACGGTTACAGGGTGCCGGAGGATATCTCGGTCGTAGGAATGGATGATGTCGAGGCTGCAGCATATTTCAAACCGGCGCTGACTACTGTTCACGTTCCATTCAGGAAGATGGGCCTGACGGCTGTTGATAATCTGCTCCAGATGATTACCAATGATGAGGTGTCAAATATCAGGACCATAATAAGACATAAGCTGGTTATCAGGGAATCCGCGAGAAAGAGTATCCATGAATTCAAATAAAAATGATTCAAATAAACATGAGGAGGTTTTATTTTATGGAAGTAAGAAGCGCAGCAAATCCGAAGGATGTAAAAAATTATACCACAGAAAGGCTTCGCGAGGAATTTCTTATCCAGGGGCTTTTTACCGTGGACAAGGTAAAAATGGTATACAGCCATGTTGACAGGATAATCGTCGGAAGTGTATGCCCGACCAAACCTACCGTTCTTGAGGCTGGAGATGAACTTAGAGCGAAGTATTTCCTCGAAAGAAGAGAAATGGGTATTATCAACATAGGACCAAAAGGGACTGTTACTGTTGATGGAGTTCCTTATGAGCTTGATACGAGGGATGGCCTGTACATAGGAATGGGTTCGAAGGAGATAATCTTCTCAAGTGCGGACAGCAGGAACCCCGCAAAGTTTTATTTCAACAGTGCTCCTGCACACAAGACATATCCAATTGAAAAGATAGAGATAAGCAAGGCGGCACCGGCACGTCTGGGTTCCAAGGAAGAGTGCAATGAAAGGACAATATACAAGTACATCCATCCCGAAGGCGCTAAAAGCTGCCAGCTTGTTATGGGCATGACCATCCTCGAGCCGGGAAGCATATGGAATACCATGCCCTGTCACACTCACGACAGGAGAATGGAAGTGTACCTGTATTTCAATATTCCGCAGGACTCCATAGTGTTCCACTTCATGGGAGAACCTGAAGAAACAAGACATATCATCATGAGGAATGAAGAAGCGGTCATTTCACCAAGCTGGTCAATACACTCCGGAGCCGGAACAAAGAACTACACCTTCATCTGGGGTATGGTGGGAGAAAATCAGGTATTTGCAGATATGGATGGAGTGGACCTGAAGACAATAAAATGAGTCTTAAGCCATTCTAAAAAAATGCTGTGTCTCAAGTTGATTAAATTTGATTTATAAAATAGTAATAATTGAAAGGAGATTTAAAAATGATTCTGGATAAATTCAGTTTGAAGGGTAAGGTTGCAATTGTTACAGGTGCGAGCACAGGTTTGGGGCAGGGTGCTTCCCTGGCGCTGGCGGAGGCAGGAGCAGATATTGTAGGTGTAGATTATGTTGAAATGCCGGATACAAAGGCTTCGATAGAAGCAATGGGAAGGAAGTTTGTGGGGATAGTTGCCAACCTTATGAGCATCGAACCCGTTCAGGGTATTGTTGACAAGACGGTTGAGACTTTCGGCAGAGTCGACATACTTGTTAATAATGCCGGAATAATCAGGAGAGAGGATGCCATCAATTTCTCGGAAAAAGACTGGGACGACGTAATGAATATCAATGTCAAGACTGTATTTTTCTTCAGCCAGGCTGTTGCCAGACAGTACATAAAGCAGGGAACCGGCGGAAAAATCATCAATATCGCTTCAATGCTTTCCTTCCAGGGCGGAATCAGAGTTCCTTCCTACACTGCAAGCAAGAGCGGAGTTATGGGTATAACAAGGCTCATGGCCAATGAATGGGCAAAATACAATATCAATGCAAATGCCATAGCGCCGGGCTACATGGCCACCAACAATACTGCTCCCATAAGGGCGGATGAAGGCAGGGCTGCGGATATTCTTGCAAGGATCCCTGCCGGCAGATGGGGATTGCCTTCTGACATACAGGGACCAATGGTTTTCCTGGCGTCGGCTGCATCCGATTATGTTAACGGATACACTGTCGCCGTCGACGGTGGATGGCTTGCAAGATAGTATCCGGTGGGAGTCAGACCGATAGAAACGCTGACATTGACAAGAGTTATTGACAATAAGGATGAAAAATTTCCTTAGCAGCTGAGGGCGAACACAAGGTTCGCCTTTAGTTGTTAAGACCTTCAACGGTGGGGTGAAATGAACAGGTTTAACTTGACTTGAAAAAACAGCTGTTTGTGCTATAATATGAAATGGCGTATCAAATAGTGAAACAGAGGAGAGCTCATGGCGGATAAAGGTGTTCAAACTCTTGACAGGGCGCTGGATATTATCGAAATGCTTTCAATAGAGCGTGAAGGTCTGGGTGTGACTGAAATTGGCAGCAGAATAGGCCTTCATAAGAGTACGGTCCACAGGCTGCTTAATTCTCTCGCAGAGAGGGGCTACATAGAAAAGGAAGCAAGATACAGTACATACAAACTTGGCTTGAAATTCATAGAAATCAGCAGCCTTTATCTGAATAAACTTGAATTGAAGACAGAAGCATTGCCATACATGAGGCGACTTGTTGAAGCGGTGGGGCAGCCCGCCCATCTTGCCATCCTTGATGGAAGAGAAGCGGTCTATATTGAAAAAGTGGAGGCTTTGAACAGCATCAGGATGTACTCGCAGATTGGACGCAGGGTTCCGGTTTACTGCTCGGCTATAGGCAAGGTATTGCTGTTGGGCCTTAAGCCCAAGGAGCGGGAAGACGTTGTCAGAGGTCTGCAGTTTTCAAAATTCACAAAAAAAACAATAGACTCTGCCGAAAAGCTCCTCTGCGAAATCGAACATGCCGGAAATTGCGGCTGGTCGCTGGACGACGAGGAGCATGAGGCAGGAATACGTTGCATAGCTGCTCCGATACGCGACTACACCCTAAAGGTCATAGCAGCCGTCAGTGTATCCGGGGATTTAAAAATTATCGCCCCTGAAAGGGACAGCGAAATAAGCGGACTTGTCACAGAGACTGCCAGGTGCATATCCAGGAGGATGGGCTATTTCGAAAAAGTAATATCTTAATAAATAAATTATAGTTTTACATAAAAACCAAAAACATATTATTAAAGTGGAAGAATAGAAAGGAAGGATTCATTATGGCCAGCAGACATGAAATCGTATCAAAAATCAAACAGGGAGGCCTGGTTGCAGTTGTAAGGGCTGAAAGCTCCGAACAGGCATTCAAAATCACTGAAGCCTGCATTGACGGCGGAGTTGTAGCTATTGAAATTACGTTTACAGTACCCGGGGCTGCAGATGTTATAAAGGACCTCGCAAGGAAATACAAATCCGGAGAAATAATCATTGGTGCCGGAACCGTTCTTGATCCTGAGACTGCAAGAACGGCAATACTGGCTGGAGCACAGTATATTGTGAGCCCGTGCCTTAACGTGGAAACAGCAAGGCTTTGTAACAGATACCAGGTGGGGTTCATGCCGGGAGCAATGACTATAAAGGAAATAGTCGAGTGTATGGAAGCAGGCGCAGATGTAGTCAAGATATTCCCCGGAGAATTGTTCGGCCCTGCAATCATCAAGGCTGTAAAGGGACCGATACCCCAGGCGCCGATGATGCCGACCGGAGGAGTCGGTCTTGACAATGTCGGAGAATGGATCAAAGCTGGAGCGGTTGCTGTCGGTGTTGGCGGTAATCTTACAGCTGGTGCCAAAACAGGGGATTACGCTTCAATCACTACAATAGCCAAGCAGTTTGTGGAAAAAATAAAGGAAGCCAGAGCGAAAAAATAATTCAGGAAAGGAGAACGTCGGACATGGCTATTTTAAATGTAAAACCCAGGGAGAGCTGCAAATATGATTGTATATCCCTCGGAGAAATAATGTTAAGGTTTGATCCCGGAGAAGGAAGAATCAAGAATGCAAGAGAGTTCAAAGTCTGGGAAGGCGGAGGGGAGTACAATGTTTCCCGAGGCCTCAGGAAATGCTTTGGAATGAATGTGGCAGTGGTAACTGCTTTTGCTGATAACGAAGTAGGCAGGCTTGTTGAAGACTTCATCATGCAGGGCGGGGTGGATGTATCCTTAATAAAATGGGTTCCTTATGACGGAATCGGAAGAACCGTACGCAACGGTCTGAATTTTACTGAAAGAGGTTTTGGCGTTCGCGGTGCCGTAGGAGTTTCCGACAGGGGAAACACAGCTGCTTCACAGCTTAAGAAAGGTGATATTGACTGGGAATACATATTCGGAAAGCTTGGTGTAAGATGGCTGCATACAGGCGGAATATTTGCAGCGCTGTCTGAAACCACACCCGATGTTGTTATAGAGGCGGTTCAGATTGCGAAGAAACATGACACAATAGTATCCTATGATTTAAATTACAGGCCGTCCCTCTGGAGCTATATCGGCGGCAAAAAGAAGGCACAGGAAGTCAACAGGGAAATAGCAAAATATATTGATGTAATGATCGGCAACGAAGAAGACTTTACTGCATGCCTGGGATTTGAAGTAGAGGGCAACGATGAGAACCTGAAGGAACTCAACCTTGAAGGTTACAAGAAAATGATAAATGAAGCTGTAGCTGCATACCCCAACTTCAAGGTCATAGCAACAACACTGAGGACTGTAAAGTCTGCCACTATTAATGACTGGAGTGCTATTTGCTGGGCTGACGGCAATTTGTACAAGGCAAACGACTATGACAATCTTGAAATACTCGACAGGGTTGGCGGCGGGGACAGTTTTGCATCAGGTCTGGTATATGGACTCATGACTTCAGGTGATCCGCAGAAAGCTGTCAATTATGGTGCTGCTCATGGAGCCCTTGCCATGACAACTCCTGGAGACACATCCATGGCTAGCCTCAAGGAAGTAGAAAGCCTGATGAAGGGCGGAAGCGCAAGAGTTCAAAGATGATAAGCAAGAATTGAAAAGAAAACCGGGCAGCTGCCCGGTTTTCTTTTCAATTCAAATGTTTAGAATTTTGAAGGTGGAATGCCCTCTGCTTTCTTGAAGCATTTGCTGAAATAGAAAATATCGTTGAAGCCTACCCTGCCGGAGACTTCCCCCACCTGAAGGCCATCCTTCAGAAGTTCTTTTGCCTTGCTTATCCTCATGCTTATGAGGTAGTCAATCGGTGTCTTTCCGGTCACTTCCCTGAATAAGGTTCCAAGATAGGATGGGTTTATATGTACGACACTTCCCAGCTCCGACAGTGAGATTTGTTTTGAATAGTTTTGTGTCATGAAAGCTATAACTTTCTCTACCTTCCGTATTTTATCATAGTTTATTCCTTCCTCTGTTTTCCAGGTTAGAATCAGATTTAGAATTTCCAAAAAGATGCTTCTGCAGCGTATGATCCTATTACTCCGGCCGGAAAGCCAGGCTTTGTAAAGCTCGTCAAACAGGGCCAGAAGCCTTTGAAACAAATAATTATCTCCTATGGTTTCGCAGGTATTCAAAGGGAGAGGGCTCTCTAGCAGTTCCCATGCACCGTTGCTTAGGACGGGACAGGTGTAGGCGAAGTCAACAGCATAGCATTTCATCAGATTGTGAGGGTTGGTTTTTGCCCATCTCATATCTCCCGGTTTATAGTATATGAGATTTCCCCGGGAAGCTTGAAATCTTTCATCATTACAGCAGAACTCAGTGGTACCGTCATAAATCAGAATGATATTATGGAGATTGAATTTCTGGCTTTCAATCTTCCACATGGGGGTACAGACTCTTTCAACTATGTGGTAAAAATGGGGATTGATGTTTTGCAGGAGGTCTGTTCCGGCAGTCATTATTACCCTCCTTAATATTTCTAGAAATATTACAAATTCTATTATAT
>CALMWN010000322.1 GCA_937873555.1 uncultured Clostridia bacterium | reverse complement strand
GCCGTAGGGGCAATTTGGCGTGCATTTACCGCATTTGGTGCAATCCGATGCCTTGATTTTCAGACCGGCATATTTATCTTTTGCCAAATCCATGTTTTTAAACCAGAAACGAAGCCTGTCTCTCAAAGCGAATTCTGCGGCGGATCTGACCTTGCCATCCCTCATCTGGCGGTCGTAATAACCTTCATACCTGAATATTTCCGGTATGTTGATGCCTTCGGGACACGGCAGGCACTTACCGCACTGCCTGCATACATAATCGCCCAGTTCTTCGGCATTCATGAATAATTCATCCTTTTCTGCAGCAGTAACGGGTGTGAAGTTGTTGGCATACTTAAGGTCACTTTCAAGCATATCCCGGGTATTCATACCGGCAACTACAACGGAAACGGGCAGGCTCATTGCGTATCTGAATGCCTGCTCGGGAGATTTCCACAAAAGCCCGTCAGCCAGAGGCTTCATCAGTATTATTGCCGCCTGCTTTTCCAGAGCCAGAGGGAGCAGAACGTCTTCGGTTTCCGGAAAGTTGAAGCGGTCATAATAATTCATATTCGTCATAACTGCATCAAAAGGATACTGCTGCAGGGCTTTTATCAATACATCAGGCTGTCCGTGCATGGAAATCCCGACGAATCTGACTTTGCCTTCCTTTTTAAGCTGCAGCACACCTTCCATCGCCCCATCGGGGCCAAGGATAGTATCCAGCTCCTCCATTGTACCGACACCATGCATGATAAGCAGGTCCACATTGTCTGTATTAAGGTTTGACAGGCTGTTGTTAAGGCTTTCAATGCATCCTGCCTTATCCCGCTTGTTAGTCTTGGTTGCAAGAACGCAACTGCTGCGTTTTGAGGGCATAACCCTCCCTATTTTGAGCTCTGATTCACCACTTCCGTACGATGCGGCGGTTTCGATATAATTGCCTCCTGCATCAAGATAGCTGTTAAGAAGATACTCCGCTTCCTTTGCAGGAATCTCCAGCAGATGGAAGCCCCCGAAACCCAAAAGCGAGGTATTGAGTCCTGTTTTGCCAAACTTCCTGTATTGCATGATATAACCCTCCTTGATAATCTGCACGCTAAACCTGATTTACAAATGAAATGACAGGGCGTGATCTAAATTTTCATGCTGTAGCCCAATTGCAATATATGCGGGATTCGGATCCCTGCCAATGCTGATTAATTTGTTAAATATGTACTGGTTGAGCCATATTGACAATTATACCATCACTGGTATACTATAAAAAGTAGTTACAAAAAAGTAACTAATGCTACTTTGTTATGTCATTAAAAAGGGGGTACTTATGGAAGTACAGGAAGCGGTGAATTGCCCGGAACATGTCGAATGTTCCATAGAAAAGGCATTGAATATAATTGGCGGCAAATGGACGTTTTTAATACTGAGGGATTTGTTTAACGGCAAAAAGAGGTTTGGGGAACTGAGAAAATCTCTTAGCGGAGTAAGTCCCAAAACCCTTTCAGAGCGGCTTAAAGAGCTTGAGGACAAGGGAGTTGTGATAAGAACCGCATATTCCACAATTCCTCCGACGGTTGAATACAGCCTGACGGAAAAGGGCATGAGCTTAAAGCCCTTAATAAAGGAAATGAAACTGTGGGGAGCCAAATGGGGTTGACCTTACAGTATGCTTTTGAATTCAAAGGTGACACTGCCACTTCTGACAGTCACCAGTATATACATGGCGGCACCGGTGTTGTCGGGAGACAATCCTTGTACATCAAAGCCTGCTGAGGTGATATACTTTATCCCTCTGTCCATAAAGCTTGTATTTTGATCTCCCTTATAGAAAACCCAGACATTTTTACTGGTGCTTTGCCTGTAACGGACAAGGGTGTCCTGGAACAGTCTGCCCTCGGCACTGTCATTGAAAGCCTTTGGTGAATCCGCAAGAAAAATGAATACATTGTCGCCGCCAGCGGAATCAAGCTGCTGCATAAACCACTGCCATTGTGAGCTGCTGCTTGTTCTCAAGCCGCTTTTGCTCATATCCAGCTGTATAAAACGGCTGTTCATAATGTCAAAAGATTTGTATCCGGTATTTGTAGAAACCACTTTTGTTTTTACGGACGTGACAATATCATGGGAACTGTTTCCTACAAATGCAGACGCATCCAGATACGAATTGATCTTTTCACCCAACCTTAGAGTGAGGACTTTCTCCAGAAGGTTCTTTGCAGGCCTTGATTCTCCGAATACCGAAAACCTGAAAGAGTCGCTGCTCTTCTGATAAGTGATGCTCTGGTTTGCATCATCCACAGGAGCGGTATCCTGGGGGAGCTGGCTTAAGTCAGCAGTTGGGTATGACGAGGCTACCGAAGTGACAAGGTCATCCATATAGATATACCCTGAATCAGCCACGGGAGATACCTGCACGAGATATATCCGTGTAAGTTTTGATGGTGAAGATATCCCGGAAAGTGAGGCTTCAACATATTTCCACCCTGTCCAGTCCAGGTTTTTGGCAAAGTCAGCCATATACTTTTTTCCTGAAGAATCATAAATTTCAACTCTCAGCCAGTTTGGGTTCACATGGGTGTTATAAACCCACAGCCCGATTTTTGTGGTGTTCGGATCCAGTGACAGGCCTCCGCCCGACATAATAAAATATGCTGCCCTGGTACCTTCAAGGCTTGTAAAATCATAGCTGAGCTTCCCTGAACTGTTTCCGGAATGCTTTTGTTCGGAGGACAGCTCGTATTTTCCCGGTAAACCGGCAGGGGAAGCTGTAAAACTGCCGTTCAAGGATTCAAAAGTATCCCTGGTTGAGCTGGTATCGGAAGCAACAGCTACTGCGCAGTATGCATGGACATTGCCTATAGAAGCGTCTATATAGCCTGTTCCCTGTGTGAAAGCGGTGAAAATGCCCTGGTTGAACGAGCCAATGTTCCCATTTACCGCCCAGCTGACATCGGCCGGATTTATACCTGCGGAATACCCGGATTTGTCCACACCTTTGACTGATAATGAAACTGATTGGCTTGTTGAAAGCCTGAGCGCTTTTTGGTCAAGCTGCAGCTGTACAGGTGAATCAAGGACACTTATGTCATACTCGGCAGAAACACTGCCTATAGCTGCTTTTATCTTTCCTTGACCCGTCGATTGGGGATAGAAGGTATTTCCCTTGAAAATTCCGTCGACACCCGAAACACTCCATTGAATTTGGCTGGTATCAATGTCTGTAGGGTTTAAGTATTTGTCGATACCTTTCACGGTAAAAGTCCTGGATGTGTTTACAAACATGTTTTTATCAGTTGTATCTATAATCAGGCCATCCAGTGCGGAGGTTGGAGCGATACTGAATATACCGACAGCTGTTGCAACACCTCTGGGCATACCGTCGGAAGGGCTGTTGGAGACTTCAAGGCTGCCCGTGCCGGGTGTACGAGCCACCATGGTTGTGGAACCGCCGCCGTCAAGATTTATGGCATTATATACACCTATGCCCTGCATGAATTGAGCAAGCTCCAGCTGGGTCATTCCAATGCTGTTTTTCTGTCTTCCATCCGCAGTTACAAGGACAAGCTGTTTGCCGTCCTGGGTGCTGCCAATGGCCGTACGTGGATTTCTCCCCGGAATATCCATGGAAAAGGGTTGGGGGATCTGCCCGTCCTTTATAAGAATGGCACTACCTGTCACAGACATTTTCATCTTGTTCCAGTCGGGGTTTGTAACTATGTTAAGGTTTACAGAGTCACCAACCTTGAAATTCGAACTCAAGGTATTGCCTCCATCCTGCCTTGTTTCCACTATGAAACCATTCTGGGGAATGGGTAATGCAGGCTGCCCCTGTCTGATTTCCGTTACCTTTCCATTGGCTACAACCATTTCCACCATGTCGGGATAGTCTGGGGATACTCCTATGGAATTTGCACTCCAACGCCTGTCCAGTACGGTGATATCTGTATAATCGCTGCTTGGCTTGTTATACTGTGTAACGTGTACTGAGTTGCCGTTTGGCACAACCAGCGAAATATCAGTTTTCCAGTAATTATACAGGAGTTCGTTTAGATTGCTTATGGAGAAGGTAGCCATGGAATCGCTGTACTTGTTGTATTCACTGGAGGCTGTGGTGATCTTGCCGGATTCCACAATGGGTCCGTCAGGATAACCGCTTCCGGAGTCCTTCATCCAGTTGAAGAAGCCGGCATTTATTGCAGCTACAGCCCCTTTTGATTGCGCAAGAGTTTTGGCATTGGTCAGGTTTTTTATTGAGTCTTTATTTGACATTGTGTCAACTTTTATATTGGGATTTGAAAGGTCCACCCGCAGGACATTTATTGAAAGCCACCCTTCGGTGGTGAATCTTGTTATTTTTTCAAGCACTGCACCTGAAGTGATGCTGCTCTTGGAAGAGGTTTCGTATATTGCATCCGGACTTGCCTTAACAATCCCGAATGCCGGCATCAGCAGGATAAGAGAAATTAAAAGTATTGATATGCCTTTTCTTATGTAATTCATTTTGACCTCCAGAACGTGAATGTTTACATAACGTCATAAACTCTTCCTATTAATTATAGAACACATGCTGGCATGTATCAAGTTAACAGTTTGTTACAATTGTATGACTTTATATGGGGACTAAATCAAAATATATATTTTTATAGGGAATAAAAACCTTTTATGTAAGGAGTTAAAATATCTGGTCGAAAATAATATAATAGTTTTATAAAAATTTTTAAGAGGTAATTGTTATGGATAAGGAATTTGAGGAACTCATTACTAACGCTTATCGTTATGAAAAGGCGGGCGTAAGGCTTGCCGGCAGGAGCTAAGCTCCCTCTGATTTTACGTTCACATACACAGTATCAAAATCAAATTCATTTATGCCGTGGGATAACGGTAAACCTTTGATATACCTGTATAAAACGCTATATGACGAAGCATTGAAGAGATAGAAAGTCATAAATATATGCCAGCAAGCATTAGTAATATTGAATATACGTACTTTATATAGTAAAATAGTTTTTGCGCTTTAAGAAACATTATAACGGGGTGTGGCGAAGTTGGTATCGCGCGTGGTTTGGGACCATGAGGCCCAGAGTTCGAGTCTCTGCACTCCGACCAGGAAAATCCATGATGGAAGTCAAAGCTTCTTTCATGGATTTTTTCATTGTAAAAACGGCAATACAAACCCTTTGCTGAATCATACTACTCCGATGGCGCATATTTCCGGTTGAAGGACGTATAACTCAAAGCCTTGGAGACAATCTGGTACACACTGTATGCAAAGAGTATGATGAAAAGGGACGCGACCGGATATGCATAGCGCGAGAAGGTAAAGTAGGGCAGATGTATGGCTGTAAAGTATAAAAGAGTAAACACAATAAACCCGCTTGGCCTGTTCTTTGTAAGAGCACACAGGAACATGCCGAAGGTCCCAAGAAGCAAAATGAGCCTGTGATACTGCTGGACAGTCATAAAGGAGACGCCCAGGACCTGCTTCCAGTAAAAGGGGTAACGCCACAAGTGCCAGGTTTTACCAATTGTATACCACCTTATATACTGCCAGGGGTATTTTTTGAAATATGTCTTCAGCCTGTATTTTGCAGTCTGTGTCTCAACTTCATCAGTTTTGATAGCGTCCTTCTGTGCGGAATAATGCGTAAAATCCTTTGTCTGGTCATAGTCGATATAGGTTCCCAGCAGCAGAGGGTTACCGGATCCAAGGGTAAGAGGGATAAACTGGTTGAAGTCAATATAGTTCCTGATCCACCAGGGAGCCATTATCACAGAAAATATGAGCACAACCGATAAGGCGTATTTCAGAATTTCCCTGAAAGTATATTTATATATGAGCCACATTACCAGAATGACGGCAGGAAACAAGGCGATAGTGGGTCTGAACATGCATGTGAAGCCCCAGAGGATTCCTCCCGACACATAATATTTCATTTGTCTTGTTTTCACTGCAAAGATGGATATGTAAACAAGGAGCAGCAAACAGAATTTAAATTCAATTTCAGTAAGTATCAGACCGACACTTGATATTTCAGGGATGTATAATACATCGGCAAAGCTTGCAAGAACTCCGATACGGCTGTTAAATACTTCCCTGCATATAAGAAATATGAGAAAAACGCAAAAAGCCTGCAAAACTGCCTGGAATACCCTGAATGCCGTGATTCCTCCTGTGTCTCCAAAAAGCTTCAGCAAGGATGCAAGTAAAATGGCATGGCCCGGCATTTCCGACACTGTAGGAGTATTGACATCAAGATCAACAAGGATTCCTTTATCCAAAAGCACATGTGCGGTTCTTATGTATCTGACATCATCATTATTGAGTTTTTCCATACTTCCCAGCAGGAAATAGTCACCATACGAGAATATTACGTACAGGTTGACTGCGAATGAGAGAATTATGATGACAAGAAGAGTTATTTTAATCCACTTTTTTTCATTTTTTATGCTAAACATAAGAACCTTTCCCGGAAAAAAATAGATGATTCCTACTATATTATAAAGCAACAATTGAAAAAATGCTACATAAAAACCTTGGAAAAGGGGAGGTTCCCTCACGCCAAATCCCGAACCCGAACTCGGACAACCCTCACCCCAACCCCTCTCCCGAACTCGGGCGAGGGGCTGAAAACCTGGGATTTCCCTTCTGCCAAGCCTGGGAGAAGGGATTAAGGGATGAGGGTTGATTCTGCCAGCTGCTGTGATATAATTCTTTTTATAATCTCAAGTGAGGGGGAGGGAGTGAAGCCAGAGGGCTGCTTTTTGCCGCCCGGAGGGCGTAGAATTATGAAACGACTTGTTTTGTTGAGGCCTTTAATAGCCGTTTTAATTGCAATAGTGCTGGTTATTTCACAGATTTCAGTATTCGCGGCAGAAGGAACTGTAAAGAGAAGAGACATTGATGACAAATATAAATGGAAGCTGGAAGACATTTATAAAAGTCCTGAACTCTGGAGTAAGGATTATGACAGGGTTCAGAACGAGTACATACCCAGGTTGAAGGAATATAAAGGTAAATTGTCCGACGAAAAAGCAATTGCAAAGTGCTTCGCACTCCAGGAGGAGATGTCGCTGGTAATGGACAGGGTGTACCTGTTTGCACAGTTAAAAGGAGATGAAAACCAGGCTGACAATGCAAACTCTGAAATGGCCTCCCGGGCCAGAATGCTGTATTCCCAGGCAGCAGAAGCTGCAGCATTCATACAGCCGGAATTGCTGGAAAAACCTGAAGCGGTTATCAGGGAATACATGGGCAAGCCTGTCTTGAGTGATTACAGGCTGTATCTTGAGGAATTATTGAAGCAAAAGGCCCACATGCTGTCAAAGGGTGAGGAGGAGCTTTTGGCTTCGGTATCGAATATTGCAGGTGCGCCGGAAGAGATTTATAATAAACTCAGGCTTGCAGACATGAAGCTGCCGGTAATAACAGGCGAAAACGGCGAAGAGGTGCAGCTGACGCAGGCACTTTACAGCAGCGCCCTCGGCAGCAGGGACAGGGAATTCAGGAAAAGGGCTTTTGAGGGCATGTATGGTGCATATGACAGGCTGAGAAATACATTTGCCACAACATTGAGCGCCGAGGTAAAAAAGAATGTGTTCTATGCAAAAGCCAGGAAGTATAGCTCGGCATTGGAAGCATCACTTGCAGGGGAGTACATTCCTGCAGATATCTATAATAATCTTGTGAAGGCTGTGAATGATAATCTGGGTTACCTTAACAAATATGTGGAGTTGAGAAAAAAGGTACAGGGAGTTGACAGGGTTCACATCTACGACATGTATGTCAACCTGGTGGATAGTTATGATGTGGATATACAGTATGAGGATGCGAAAAAAATGCTGAAAGAGGGGCTGAAACCCCTGGGACAGGACTATATAGCAGATCTTGACATGGGCCTGGAAGGCAGATGGGTAGATGTATACGAAAATGAAGGAAAGGCAACGGGAGGCTATCAGACATCATCCTATGATACCCATCCGTTTGTGCTGATAAACTATAACAACAAGGTGGATTCCGTTTTGACGCTGGCTCATGAAATGGGGCATGCTCTTAATTCATACTACACCAACAGGGCACAAAAATACGGAGATTCAGGAATACCTATATTTACAGCAGAGGTGGCATCCACGGCCAATGAGTTCCTTATGCTCAAGTACATGGTTGACAATGCTAAAAGCGATGATGAAAGGCTTTATTTCATCAACCAGCTTGTCGAAAGCATCCGGGGTACTGTTTATACACAGGTAATGTATTCGGAATTCGAAAAGCTGATACACGAAAGGATAGAAAAGGGAGAGGCCCTTTCTGCCGATTCACTGAATAATGCCTGGAAATCGCTGATGATTAAATACTACGGTGACAGCTTCGAGATGGATGAGCTTGCATCCCTGTGGTGGGCAAGAATACCTCATTTTTACATGAATTTCTATGTATATAAATATGCGACCTCCATGGCGGCTTCAAACGAGCTTGTAAAGAACATGACCACCGGAGAAAACAAGCAGGCTGCGGTTAACAGGTATATGGATTTCCTCAGGGCAGGAGGCTCGGATTATCCTGTGGAAATTCTGAAAAAGGCAGGAGTGGATATGACATCGACGGCACCTGTAGCAAATC
>CALMWN010000321.1 GCA_937873555.1 uncultured Clostridia bacterium | reverse complement strand
TCTGCAACATGTGAAGACAAAAGTTTGCGAGGCTCGATGCCGAGCAAATTTTATTGTAAATACATAAATTTGGATTATTGCCCTTTGGTATATTATTTGATAGATTTAATGTATACATAACAACATAAATATTTACGTTATTGAGAATGTACAAGGATTTGGGGGACAATACATATGATAAAGGGAGTTGCAAAAGGGATTGCAGTAACTGTAGCAATAAGCCTGCTTTCTGCTTCGCTTTCGGCTTGTGGCCAGAAGGTTCCGGGATCAAAAGCAGAGGGGAATCAGGGGGCAGGTATTCAGGTAAATCAAGTCAACGAACAGAAGGCCGGTACTCCGGCACCTTCTGCCACTCCAGCCGGTACTCCGGGTATTACCGGAACAGTATTCAAAAATGGGGATAAAAAGAGAGTCAAGGCAAAAGGCTTATATCTGACAGCCACCTCTGCAGGTGTGAGACTGAAGCATTATATTGACCTGGCCAATACCACCGAAATAAACAGCTATGTCATAGACTACAAGGATGATGACGGGTACGTGTGCGTTGACTCCAAGGTACCCGTCGCCAAAGAAGTAAAGGCTATAGATGTCAGGTATGATGCGGAAAAAGTGGTAAAACAGCTTCATGACAATAATATCTATGCAATAGCGAGGATTGTTTGTTTCAAAGACCCGTTCCTGTCGAAAGGCAGGCCTGATATGGCTATTAAGAACAAGGACGGAGGACTGTATATCCACAACCAGAAAACCTGGGTGAATGCCTATAACAAGGACGCATGGCAGTATAACATCGACCTTGCCAAGGAGGCTTTACAGAAAGGGTTTGACGAGGTCCAGTTCGACTATGTCAGATTCCCCGATGGAAAGAAAAACGATATGGTGTTTGGCGACACAGGCAACAAAAAAATGTATGAATCCATAGATGACTTTTTATCGGAAGCAAGAAGGCAGATTCCTGAAGCCATTCTTTCCGCAGACGTTTTTGCCATAATTTGCGAGAGCCCCGAAGATACCGAGGGCATCGGGCAGTATTTTGAAAAGATAGGAAAGGATATGGATTATATATGCCCCATGTCATACCCGTCGCACTATGCTCTCGGACAGATAATCAACAATGTCAAATTTCCGAAGCCGGATCTTGACCCGTATGGAGTTATTAAAAACACATTCCTGAAAGCAAAGGCAAGGCTGGACAAGGTTGATGGTCATAAACCCATACTGAGAGCCTACCTGCAGGACTTCAACGCTACATGGATAGGCCAGGGCAACTGGCAGCACTACGGAGATGATCAGGTAAGACAGCAGATACAGGCCCTGTACGATGCAGGATATGAAGAATGGTTCCTGTGGGATCCCATGAACAACTATAGAGAAGGTGCATTGAAGAAAAAATAGAAGGATTGTAAGTTCCGGACTGCCTGCATAAAAAATATGTAGGCAGTCTTTAAATTTGAAGAAATAAATCAAATAAAATATGGTATACTTTTAAATTAAAGAGGTAAATGCGGTATGGAGTGTGTCATGCGTGAAATACATGTGGTGGGAGCTGCCATCAGTGACGGAAACAAAATTCTGGCGGCACAGCGTTCTGAAAAGATGAAATCGCCTTTGAAGTGGGAGTTTGTCGGTGGTAAGGTGGAAAAAAACGAAACTCACCGGCAGGCACTGCAAAGGGAGGTTTATGAGGAGCTTGGTGTCAATATCAAGGTGAATGGGCATATAGCGACCGGAACTTCAGAGGCTGATGGGGATAAGATCATTTTGCACGTATACGGGGCGGAGCTTGTGGATGGCTGTCTGAAACCCAGTGAACATGCACAGGTCAAATGGGTGGATATCAACAACCTGATGGAGCTGGATTGGGCGGAAGCAGACATACCTGCCTGCGAAAAACTCATTAATACTAACCTGGATTTGCATAAAAACGATAACCGGACTTAAAAAATCATGTATTGGGGGAAAAACAACTTATGGACGCGGTAAAAATCATTCTTGCATTCATTCCACTTGCCTGGCTGCTTTACAGCCTGGGTAAAATCAGGATGCCGGCTTATAAAGCAGGCATAATAGCCTTGTTGCTTACATACGTCATAGCTTTTTGGGGCTTTGAAATGAAAACGGTCCCTATACTGCAGGCTTCGCTGGAAGGAGTAATGCTGGCGCTGTTTCCCATCCTGTGGGTCATTGTGTCGGCGTTGTTTGTGTATAACGTGACGGTAGAAACCGGCAGTATGGAGCAAATCAAACATATGCTGTCCGGGATTTCACCTGACAGGAGGATTCAGAGTCTTATACTCGCCTTTGCCTTTGGCGGCTTTCTGGAGGCAGTGGCCGGTTTTGGAACTGCTGTGGCTATTCCTGCGGGAATACTTGCAGCCATGGGCTTTAATCCTTTACTGGCAGCCACACTTTGCCTGATTGCAAACACCATTCCTGTGGCCTTTGGTGTGCTTGGCATACCAATTATAACCCTGTCCCAGGTTACCGGACTTCCGCTCGCTTCTCTTGCCCTGTATACTGCTGTGCAGCTTATACCCTTCATTGTACTGCTTCCCTTCGTACTTGTATTTGCCGTAACGGGAAGCTTTAAAAACATCAAAGGAGTAGCAGGCGTGTCGGTTGCATCAGGTGCAGCCTTTGCTTTGGGACAGACATTCACTACAATATATATGGGCCCGGAGCTTGCTGCAGTCGTAGGTTCATTGGCGTCGCTTGCAGTTATAGTTGCATGGGCAAAACTGCTGCCTGTCAGGAAGATATGGCTGTTTGACGGTGAAAAGGCTGATTTTGACAGGGTGAATACGAAAATCGATATGCCTGCGGCCATCAGAGCATGGTCACCTTACCTTTTTATCCTTGGCATCATAATTGTCATGAGGTTTATACCGGCACTGAACGATTACCCGTTTACGCTGAAAAAGCAGTTTTATTTCGGACCCGACGGAAAGCCGCTTTCCTTTCAGTTAGCTACAGGTGCAGGCACTGTCCTGTTCATATCTGCAGTACTGGGAGGACTTGTGCAGGGTGCATCAATCATTAAAATATCCGCCATGCTTATGCATACATTAAAGCAGCTGTACAAGACAATTGTGACAGTGCTGTCAATAGTGATACTTGCAAAGGTAATGGGCTACAGCGGAATGACCGGCTCCATAGCCTCGACACTGGCTGCGGTGAGTGGAAGGCTTTATCCGCTGGTAGCTCCACTCATAGGTGCTCTCGGGACATTTTTAACAGGAAGCGACACCTCATCCAATGTTCTGTTCGGAAATTTGCAGAGTCAGACAGCAGCCCAGCTGGGGATGAGCCGCGAATGGATTGCGGCAGCCAATGCCAGCGGTGCAACTGCCGGTAAGATGATTTCCCCGCAGAGCATATCCATTGCGACGGCTGCAACAGGACTTTCAGGTAACGAAGGCAGGATATTGAGCTCCACTTTAAAGTACTGCATTATATATGTGGCGCTTATGGGAATCCTGACGCTGGCTTTTGCATTCAGGTAGGTTGTGCAATTACAGGAGGGAGAAATAGGAATGGATGTTTATGAAGCCGCAGGCAGCAGAATGAGTGTAAGGTCATATAAGCATGACCCGGTATCTAAAGAGACGGTAATCAGGATTCTTGAGGCTGCGAGAAGGGCTCCGTCGTGGGCCAACAAGCAGTGCTGGAGATTTATCGTTGTTGACAGCCAGGTAGAAAAGAAAATAATAGGAAAGGCTTCAGGGCAGGCCAATATTGCCAAAGCATGCGAGGAAGCGCCTTATATAATTGTTTTGTGCGCAAACAGCAAGGAATCGGGTGTAAAAAACGGTATGGAGTATTTTATGTTCGATTGCGGCCTGGCTATGGAAAACCTTGTGCTGACTGCGCAATCGGAAGGGCTGTCCACCTGTATTGTGGGTTGGTTTGACGAAAAAGCTGTAAAAGCCGTATTGAAAATTCCGGAGGATTTCAAGGTTGTGGCATTCACACCATTGGGGTACGGAAATGAAAAACTGATTATACGTTCAAGAAAGAAGCAGGATGAAACCGTGTACTGCAATATATGGGGAAGAGGATTGGAGTAGGATATAAAATGGCAAAACAGCTGTGGAAACCATCAACCATACTGAACCCGGTCCCTGTAGTAATGGTGACCTGTGCAGGCAGCGACGGGAAACCCAATATAATAACCCTGGCATGGGCGGGTACCATAAATTCCGATCCTCCCATGATTTCCATATCAGTGAGGAAGGAAAGATATTCACACAAGCTCATAAAGGAATCCGGCCAGTTTGTAGTTAACCTGACCACCAGGAAGCTGGCTTTTGCAGCGGATTTCTGCGGTGTCAAGTCAGGAAGGGATATAGACAAGTTCGAAGCCATGAAATTGACGCCGGAAAAAGCATCAAGCATCGATGTGCCGTTGATAAGGGAAAGTCCTGTCAATATTGAATGTACGGTAAAGGATATTATCGAACTGGGTTCCCATGACATGTTCATCAGCAGGATTATGGCCGTCAATGTAGAAGAAAGCCTGCTTGACGGAAAAGGAAAGCTCAGGCTGGATAAGGCGGACCTTATATGCTATTCCCATGGCGAATACTGGAGTCTCGAAAGGTCGCTCGGTTACTTCGGGTATTCCGTGACCAAAAGAAAGGAAGTTCTGGAACGTAGAAAAAAACGCTAGTCATTCCCCGGAGCAGGATGACAAGGCCTGTTCAACCAACCTCGTGAATGCCGATTTGAAACGGTCATCATCCTCCCTGGATCTCTTGCGCTGGTTTGAAGTTTTCCCCCCAGACCTTCTGATCTTCTGGGAAAGGAATCTCTCGAAAAGCAGCCTGTCTATATTGTCCTTGTTGTAAACAAGGCCGTTCTGGTTTATGGAATAGGCTTTTTTGGAGAGTGCCATTGTTGCCACCCCATAGTCCTGGGTGACAACGATATCACCTGCACCGGCCTTGTTTATAAGGGCGATATCTACCGAATCCCTTGCCTTATCTACAGTAATCACTTCGGAATATCCATCTTCAAGCAAGTGGCTTGTATCGATAAACATAAGGACTTGAAGGGAATACCTTCTGGCAGTTTGAACAATTATATCTTTTACAGGGCAGGCATCTGCGTCTACAAGTATTTTCATTCCGGCTCATACCCCCAGGATTCTTTTAGCTCTTGCTATATCCTCTTCTGTGGCTTCAGGTGTATCTACAAGTGAATACTGAAGCTTCAGTTCCTTCCATTTGAATTCTCCCAATTTATGAAATGGAAGCAGTTCAACCCTTTCTACATTTGACAGCTTCCGTATGAAATCGGAAAGCCTTCTTAAGCCTGCTTCGTCATCTGTCAGTCCCGGAACCACAACATATCTTATCCAGACAGGTACTTTCATCTTATCAAGATACTCTGCAAACTCCAGGGTATGGAGGTTGGAACAGCCGGTAATGGCTAGGTGCTGCTCAGGGTTTATATGCTTTATATCAAGCAATACAAGATCAGTGTATTCAAGCAGTTCATCAAGCTTGCCACAGCTTTCGGGAATAACGGTATAACCGTTGGTGTCGAGGGCGGTATTGATACCCTGTGCTTTACAGGCTTTGAACAGCTCAGTGACAAAATCCGTCTGCATCAGGGGCTCCCCACCGGTGACCGTTATTCCTCCGCCGGAAGCCTTTATATATGAACTGTATCTCTCTATTTTCTGCATTACCTCATCCACGGAATATTCACTGCCGGCGTCCAAGCTCCAGGTGTCCGGATTGTGACAATAAAGGCATCTGAAAGGACAGCCCTGCATGAATACAACAAACCTGATGCCAGGGCCGTCGACTGTTCCAAAGGATTCAAAAGAATGAATTCTGCCGTTCATTGTAATTCCCCACCCCTAACCCCTCCCCAGGGAGGGGATTTTTGTTCGGCCGCGGAGCGGCCGGCAGGGAGGCTCCGCCCCCTGCACCCCTGTATTATTTGCAAATGTGTTATAGAAATCCTGTCATCTTTGCCCCTCCCCAGGGAGAGGATTGTTATTCGGCCGCAGAGCGACTGCCAACAACGCCAGACCACGGTTATCACGCTTTCGGAAGTAAGCCCTACATTGCATTGTGGAAAGTCCTGGCAATAACCTCCAGCTGCTGCTGTCTGGATAGCCTTATGAAGTTTACGGCATAGCCGGATACCCTGATAGTAAGCTGCGGGTAATTATAAGGGTCTTCCATGGCCTGTTCCAGAACCGATCTTTCAAATATGTTGATGTTCACATGGTGACCACCCTGCATGAAGTAACCGTCCAGCATACCTGAAAGATTATTGAGCCTTGATTTCAAATCCTTGCCCAATGCCCGGGGTACAAGCGTCAATGTCAAAGACACACCATCCATGCAGTATTCATAAGGAATTTTTGCTACGGAATTCAAGGCTGCCAGTGCACCCAGCTTATCCCTTCCGTGCATCGGGTTTGCCCCGGGTGCGAATGGCTCACCTTTTTTCCTGCCGTCAGGCGTGGAGCCTGTTTTTTTACCGTACACCACATTGGAGGTGATAGTCAGCACTGAAAGGGTATGCTTTGCATTTCTGTATGCAGGGCACTTCTTAAGGTCATTGTAAAAGCCTTTTACTATATCCACGGCAATACTGTCAACCCTGTCATCATCATTTCCGAATTGGGGATAGTCGCCTTTTATTTCGAAGTCCACTATAAGTCCGCGTTCATCCCTTATGGCTCTTACATATGTGTATTTAATTGCGCTCAGGGAATCAGCCAGAACGGAAAGCCCGGCAATTCCGAAGGCCATAAGCCTTTCAACCTGCGTATCGTGTAAAGCCATCATCAGTCGCTCATAAGCATACTTGTCATGCATGTAATGAATGACATTCATTGTATTTACATAAAGACGTGCAAGCCATTTCTGCATGTTCTGGAACCTTGCAAGAACCTTTTTATAGTCGAGGTATTCATCCGGGTACGGGTCGGATTCAGGTGCTACCTGCTCCCCTGTGATTTCATCCCTTCCTCCGTTAAGAGCCAGCAAAAGCAGCTTTGGGAGGTTGCAGCGGGCACCGAAAAACTGCATGTCCTTACCGATGCGCATGGCGGAAACGCAGCAGGATATACCGTAATCATCACCGAAGGACGGTCTCATGATCTCATCGTTTTCGTATTGTATGGCGCTGGTTACCATTGAAACCTTGGAGCAAAAATTCTTAAAGCCCTGCGGAAGCCTTTCAGACCAAAGAATCGTAATATTGGGTTCAGGAGCAGGTCCAAGGTTGAAAAGCGTTTGAAGGATGCGGTAGGAGGTTTTGGTCACCATATGCCTGCCATCCTCACAAATGCCTCCGACAGCTTCCGTCACCCACACAGGGTCGCCCGCGAAGAGCTCATTATAGTCGGGGGTACGGAGGTGCCGTACCAGGCGGAGTTTGATTACAAACTGGTCAATCAGCTCCTGAGCTTCTATTTCAGTCAATGTTCCTTTTTTCATATCCCTTTCAATGTAAATATCAAAAAATGTACTCACGCGTCCCATGGAATTGGCTGCACCATTTGTCTCCTTAATTGAAGCAAGGAAGGCGAAATAGGTCCACTGTATGGCTTCCAAAGCGTTTGCGGCGGGACGGGATATATCGAAGCCGTAAGTCGAAGCCATTGCCAGAAGTTCATTCAATGAGTTCATCTGCTCGGATACCTCTTCCCTCAAGCGGATAACCTCTTCACTCATATCCATATCCAGCAGGGAGGTCAGGTCGTTCATTTTGTCTTCAAGCAGCCTGTCCACGCCATAAAGTGCAACCCTTCTGTAGTCTCCGATTATCCTTCCGCGGCCGTAAGCATCGGGGAGCCCTGTTATAACGCCGGATTTCCTGGCTTTTTTCATTTCAGGGGTGTATGCGCTGAATACCCCGTCATTATGAGTTTTACGATAATTCTCAAATATTTCCTCTATCTTTACGGAAAGCTTGTAATTGTACTGATCACAAGCCTGCCTTGCCATCCTTATGCCTCCATACGGCGCAACGGCTCTTTTTAATGGCTTGTCGGTCTGGAGCCCTTTGATCACCTCAAGCTTTTCGTCTATATATCCGGGGGAATGGCTTATGATTCCTGCCACTGTTTTAGTATCCACGCTTAATACTCCGCCCTTTAGAAGTTCATCCCTCAATAATTTCTTGCATTTGCTCCACAGCTTTTTAGTCTTTATACTGGAATCCACCAGGAATTCTTCACTTCCGTCATACGGCAAATAGTTTTTAATTATAAAATCCTGTACATCTATGCATTTCTGCCAGTTACCGGACTTAAATCCATTCCATGCCTTTTCACACATACCAGCTACCTCCGTTCTGCATGACATTCAATTAAAAGTATTGTTAAGGCAATCGCATTAAAAAACCACCTGAGCGGTTATACAAGCGCCCAGGCGGTCGGCAATCAATAATTATACTCCATGTGGTTTCTCCACTTCCGCCAGTTGTATAATTAAGAAAACAATCAATTTAATATAAGTATAATTTATTCTTAATGACATTGTCAATCAAAAATGTAAAACGGGGACGCTTCTCAAGAACCTGGGAAATAATAACAAAAATAACGATAAAAATG
>CALMWN010000320.1 GCA_937873555.1 uncultured Clostridia bacterium | reverse complement strand
CTTGAGGACAGAGGTTTGACGAATTTTGGAAAGCTGATAAATTCATCTATATATTTTTGGAAGCCCCAACAGCAGACAGACATGACAATAAAGTCTTTCAAAACAGCCATTATCAGTAAAAACAACAGTGCTTTGGAAAAAGGTTATGATGTAATTGCTGGAATTAAAAAGTACAGTTCTGATCCTACAGTGGCTATACTTGTTATTACAAAAATGAACCCTACTGGTAAATACTACGGCACCACTGCTCACGCCTATGTGCCATTTGACAATACTGTTTATGGTGACACTACTGATGAAAGCGGGAATACTGGCATTAACTACATATTTGATTGGGGAGATTTTGTTAAGGAAGTTGAGTATTATCCTAGCGGGCTTATTAAGTTCATCAAGTATATTCAACAGTGAGGCGGTTTTATGTGGAGGATATACCTATTTGCGATTTTAATTATGCTTTTTATTTTTCAATTTCTTCCTATGGAGATTTTGAGGTTCAATGATTTTAATAATCATAACATGAAAGAGAGTCTTAACTTGTCCGCAAGAGCACTAAGTGACTCTATTGAGAAGACAAGAATCAATTATGCTGAACTGGCCAAGGATTATAGTAAAAACGAGCTATCGGTGATTGAGATTAATAAGGACACTCTTTTGAATGAATTTTATGACATCCTGTATAAAAACGTGCTCGACGAATCAAGATTTGGAAGTATTAAGAACAGATTGATTCTTAAGATGCTGGTTTATTATGATAAATTTTATGTTGCTGATGCTAATGACAATTGGAGCATTCCATATTATTTTACAACTACCATCGGTAATGAACTGATTTATTTTAATACAAAAAATAATACAGCAGCTTATTATGATTCAAGCGGGACTATTAAATACAACAGGGATATTTCTTTTTATAGCATTACTCCTGTGCAGAAAAATGACATTATTATTAATAAGATAAACACTATAGTGATGCAATATACTTCTGAAAAGGTTGTGCGGGAGAATGGATTGAGGATTGAAATTAAAAACCCGGCAAATCCGGATAATGATTATCGTGTAAAGAAATCATATTTTAATGCCTTAAACGGAATAACCTTCTTTGTTGTATATGTAGAGAATACAAGTATTGCAGTTAACAACAGGGATATAAAATATAAGAATTATAATGTAGTAGGATATACCATCGAATAGACGTGAAAGAGAAAGCCTTATGTAAATTGATGGACTAAAAGAGATGAAGCTGACAGCAATTTTTTGTAAATCGAACTCTTTAACTCGGCTAGAAGGGTATTTCAATATTGTTAATGAGTACCACTATTGCATAATTACACAACATGGTGAGGAGGAATAATAATTGCATTCCATATTTAAAAACAGTATTTACTTCACAAAAACCGTAAATATGCTCAAGGCACTATATGATAAGGATGTGCAGACTGCAAAGCACTGTCTGGCAGTGGCTTCGTATATGAGTGTTTTTTTTAATAAATATGCTTCGACAAATTTTGATTCTGATATGATCTTTTTGTGTGGATTACTACATGATATTGGAAAAATAAAGTTTCCTTCATATTTATTCAGCGATTTCATCGTCAGTTCAGAGGATGATTGGAATATTATTAAGGCTCATACGATATATGCCAAGCAGATTCTTGAAGCAAGCAATTTCCCTTACGATGTAGTGAAAATAGTATTCCAACACCATGAAAAGAAGGATGGTAGCGGATATCCCTTGAGTCTAAGTTTAAAAGAGATTTTTATTGAGGCAAGAGTGCTCGCAATAGCTGACTGTTATACAGCTTTAACCGAAGAGAGAGCGTATAGAAGCCGTGTAGCAAGCCAGGACGCTGTTAAAATTCTTGTCAAAGATAACCGGTGGTACGACAATAGGCTGCTTCGAGTTTTTATTGAAAATATAAATGATATAACGCTTCAAGCAGAGTCATTATATAATTTTTACTTTTACAAGGAACTGAGGGAGGTGTTCAATAGGGATCACGTAAAGGGCAATGCAGAAAAGGCGCTTTAATAAACCCAGATTATCTATAATGCATCTAGTTTTCCTTTTTTGTGTATATTTCATCCGGTATCT
>CALMWN010000319.1 GCA_937873555.1 uncultured Clostridia bacterium | reverse complement strand
TACACTATCCTCTTCGTCGGCAGCGTCAGATGTGTATAAGAGACAGTGATAATATATGGGACGGTGAATTCGACATCTGGCATGGTCCTCTCAGAGGTAAAAGTGAAGTCGGATGGTTTAATGCAGCACAACGCAGTCATACTCCTTTTGACATCGTATATATGAGAAAAAGCTCCAAGGTTGAAGATTTCATAAATTATGACCTGGTAGTCTATCCTCATGCCACAATCCTCACAAAGGAAACAGCAGATATACTGAAAGAATATGTGGCCCATGGAGGGACACTGATAATGGGAGCCCGTTCAGGTTATAAAGATGAAAATGGGCACTGCTATATGATGGAAATGCCCTGTTATGCAAAAGATTTATTCGGTATAGCTATAAATGACCACTCTATATTGTGTTTCAAGGATTTTGACCAAAAGGCAATTTGGGACAATGAAGAAATTGATGCAATAGTATTCAACGACATTCTCCGCCCCATAAGTGAAAGCGTTGAAATACTTGCCACATACAAGGGCAACTACTACGACGGCAAACCGGCGCTCACCGTCAACAAATACGGAGAGGGAAAGGCTTATTACTTCGGAGCAGGCTTCGACTCAAAAATGGCGGACAAAATGCTAAGAATGCTTGGTATTGCCGACCCCTGCAAAGATATTATCGAACTGCCGGAGTGCTGTGAAATAGCCATAAGAGAAAAGGATAATGCAAAGTACTTATTTGTATTAAACTACAGCGACAACGATGAGATGATAAACATTAAAAAGCCCCATATTAACCTTCTCACAGGCGAAACCCTAAGTGGTGGGTTTACACTTGAAAAATATGGAGTGCTTGTTTTACAAGAAAAGTAATATGGACTTGAATGAAAATAGCGGTTATATAGGATATCGATTTTGCTGTTTTCTCCATCTAAGTGGAAAATAAATAAGGAGGGTTTTGCAGATGAAATTCGGCGTTGATTATTATCCGGAACACTGGCCTAAAGAAAGGTGGCCAATTGACGCAGGACTTATGAAGGAAGCGGGTATAGAAGTTGTCCGTATGGCAGAGTTCGCATGGGCAAAGATGGAACCTTGTGAGGGAAGCTATGATTTCGCATGGCTGGATGAAGCCATAGAAATTTTAGGCCGGGAAGGAATTAAGACGGTATTGGGGACTCCAACCCCTACTCCTCCTATCTGGATTATCAAAAAGAACCCGGAGATTTTGCCTGTCAACCGTGATGGTGTAAGGCTGGGTTTTGGAGGCCGCCACCACGATTGCCAGTCGAATCCGACCTACAGAGAACATATTAAAAGGTTTGTGACTGTAATGGCCAGGCATTACAGCAACAATCCGCATGTTGTAGGCTGGCAGATTGATAATGAATTTGGAAACAGCCATCAGAGTTTGTGCATGTGTGACTCATGCAGTGTCGCCTTCCATAAATGGCTGGAAAATAAATATGAAACAATAGAAAAGTTAAATGAAGCGTGGGGGACTATATTTTGGAGCCAGACCTATTCCATGTTTGACCAGATTCCTATGCCCCTTCCTACTCCTAACGGCCACAATCCCAGCCTGTTGCTGGATTGGAAAAGGTTTGCATCGGATTTGATTGTAGATTTTCAGAAGTACCAGGTGGACATTATAAGAAGAGAATGTCCTAATCATTTTATCACACATAATTTTATGGGGTTTTTTGACAAGACCGATTATTTTAATTTGGCAAAAGACCTGGACTTTATATCCCATGATCAGTATCCCATGCATTTTAGAAAAAATAGGGATGCGATTGCCCCTTCATACAGATTAGCCGCTATTCTTGACTTAATGAGGGGAATGAAGCAAAAACCCTTCTGGATTATGGAACAGCAATCAGGGCCGGCAGGATGGGAGACAATCAGTTCTACCCCAAGGCCTGGACAACTGGCACTTTGGACATATCAGTCTGTTGCCCATGGTGCTGATACGGTCGTGTATTTCCGTTGGAGGTCATGCTTGTTCGGGACCGAGGAATATTGGCATGGCATCCTTCCTCATCATGGAATTCCAGAAAGACGTTATGAAGAAATCAAACAGACTATCAACGAGCTGGGCCCTGTTATGGATCACTTTAAAGGTGGGCTTCCAGAATCTGAAGTTGGCATTTTATTCAGTTACGATCAGGAGTGGGCATTTCAAATTCAGCCCCACCATTTTGAGTTAGAATATATAAGCCATATGCTGGGGTATTATAGAGCATTTTATGATGCAAACATTCCGGTCGATATGTTATCTGAAGAGCAGGAATTTTCAAGGTATAAGTTATTAGTAGCGCCGTTGATGTTTTTAACAAAGCCTGATCTTACTGCAAAGCTTGAGAAATATGTGGCAGAAGGTGGACACCTTGTCCTGACCATGCGTACAGGAGTTAAGGATTGGAACAATGCAGTGATATCAAAGATACTCCCGGGTGATTTTTCACCACTGGTAGGTATTAAAATTCCAGAGTATGACTGTTTGAGAGATATAGACCAGAGTGTCCGCTGGGCAGCATCTGAACTCTATGAGAAGGTGGAAAAGGTAAGCAAGTGGGCGGATATTATAACCCTTGACGGTGCTGATGCTTTAGCTTGCTACACAGAGGATTATTATAAGGATACACCGGCAATTACACAAAATACATATAAGCACGGTATGGCTTATTATGTAGCAACAGAGTTGGGTCCCGAGGTAATGAAGGAGTTCGTTTCCTATGCTGTAAACCATGGGGGTATTAAGCCGATTATGCAGACTCCCCAGGGTGTTGAAGCAGCGCGTAGAAAAGGGAATGATGGAGACTATATCTTCATTTTGAACCACAATCCCAAATCTGCTGTTCTAAACATGCCGCTTGGCTGGAAAGCGGTAATAGGCGAAAAGTTTATGAGAGGCAACGAACTTCACTTAAGTCAGTATGCTGTTGCCGTATTTAAATCTGAGCAGGTATAACTCAGCAGTATATAAAATGGAAGTTCTGCCGAATTAAAAACAACATCCCCCTCCAATGCCGGTCAAGACAGTTGTCTTGGGCTTGACCGGCGTGGTGGGGTGAAGAAGAGCTCAACAAAGTATAACTGTAATAATAAGTATTAAGGAGGGATAGCATGCCTAAAAAAATTGGCTTTATAGGCCTGGGAATCATGGGAAAGCCCATGGCAAAAAATCTTCTCAAAGGTGGCTGTGCTCTAAGTGTTTATGATATTAAAAAGGAAAACACAGCGGAGGTTTGCTCGCTTGGTGCGGAATTGTCGGAAATTTCCCGGATAGGTGCAGAATGCGACCTTATATTTACGATTCTTCCTAATGGGAGTATTGTGAAAGATGTCCTTTTCGGGGAAAACGGTCTTTCGGTATTTATGAAGAAGGGTACTATTGTTGTGGATATGAGTTCTGTGACGCCCAATGAGTCACGGGAATGTGCGGAAGGACTTTCACGGTTTGGCGTTGAGTTCCTCGATGCACCAGTCAGTGGGGGTGAGCCCAAGGCTGTCGACGGGACTCTTGCATTTATGGTAGGTGGTAAAGAGGAAGTTTTTGAACTTGTTACTCCGTATTTTGATATCATGGGAAGTTCGGCAATATTGGTGGGGGACTTTGGAAGCGGATCAGTGACCAAACTGGCAAATCAGATAATTGTAAACCTTACCATTGCGGCGGTATCTGAGGCTTTCGTTCTCGCAAGTAAGAATGGCGCTGACCCCGAAAAGGTATATGCTGCCATAAGGGGGGGGCTTGCCGGAAGTACAGTTCTGGATGCTAAGGCTAAAAAAATAATTAATAGGGATTTCACGCCAGGGGGCAAAATATCAATTAATCTTAAAGATATTAAGAATGTAATGTCCACTGCCCATTCAACTGATGTACCATTACCTCTTACAGGCATGTTGCTTGAAATTATGCAGTCACTGAAAGTCAGCGGCTCTTTGGAAGAAGATCATAGTGCAATTGTTAAGTTCTACGAAAATCTTGCAGGAATAGAAGTTAAAAATAATTAGGTATATTCAGAGAAATACCTGCAAAGGGGATGAATTGTATAATGAAAAGCAATAAAATTATTGCAGCAGAGGCTTTTAAGAAATTTAGTCCGGTAAATCAAGACGATGTGGATATGAAAATTCAACATGCTTTACAGCAATTTAATAAAAAAATAATTGTTCTTGATGACGACCCTACAGGTGTGCAAACAGTTCATAATGTATCTGTTTATACTGATTGGTCTGTGGAAAGCATCGAAGAAGGTTTCAAAGAAAACAGCTCCATATTTTTCATACTAACCAATTCGAGAGGCTTTACCGCCGAAGAGACAAAAAAGGTGCACAGGGAAATTGCGTTGAATATTCTGGAGGTATCAGGAAAACTAAAAAAGGAATTTATCGTGATAAGCCGGAGTGATTCTACCCTTAGAGGTCATTATCCACTGGAAACAAATGTTTTAAAGGAAACAATCGAAGCAAATTCCAATATCCGCTTTAATGGAGAAGTCATATTCCCATTTTTCAAGGAGGGAGGAAGGTTTACAATAGACAGCGTGCATTATGTTCAGGAAGGAGAGTATCTGATGCCTGCCGGAGAAACTGAATTTGCTGCAGACAAAACCTTCGGATATACACAGTCGCATCTTGGAAAATGGATTGAGGAAAAGTGCCATGGAGAATTCAAGGCAGAGAATGTCGAGTATATATCCCATGAAAGCATTAGGAATACGGATATTGACAGGATAGCGGAAAAGCTGTTGAGAGTGGAGGGCTTCAATAAGGTTGTGGTGGATGCCATAGATTATGTTGATGTTAAAATATTTTCCATAGCACTGATAAAAGCCATAAAGTCCGGCAGAAATTTTATGTTCCGTACGGCTGCTGCTTTTACGAAGGTAATTGGCGGAGTATCAGACAAGGAATTGCTTTTAAAGAAGGATCTTATTAAAAAGGATAATAAAAATGGCGGACTTATTATTGTCGGTTCACATGTAAAGAAAACCTCGGAGCAGTTGGAAGAATTAAGAAACAGCAGTTTTGTTGAATTTATTGAATTCAATCAGCATCTTGTGTTGGACACACCAAAACTTGCAGCTGAAGTAAACAGGGTTGTGGATTTATGTGAAAGCTGCATCAGCTCGGGAAAAACTGTGGCTGTATACACAAAAAGGGAAAGGCTGGATATAGGCAAGGAAAATAAAGAGGAAGAATTAAGGATATCTATAAAAATTTCTGATGCAGTAACCAGCATAGTTAAAAAATTAAAGGTAAGACCCAATTATATAATTGCAAAGGGTGGAATAACTTCAAGCGATATTGGAACAAAGGGTCTCAATGTAAAAAGGGCACTGGTTGCGGGTCAGATAAAACCGGGAGTTCCGGTGTGGATTACCGGTGGAGAAAGTAAATTTCCGGGATTACCATATATCATTTTCCCCGGTAATGTAGGAACTAAGAATACTTTAAGGGATGCTGCTGAGATTTTAAATAGTAATATGGAATAGAACTGAAGGGTGAGATGCTTTATAATAAAGAGAGCAGCGGTGATTCATAATATACACCCATGTGCTTCATGAAACAAGAGCGAAGGCCGCACAAATTGTACAATTTATATCTGGGTTTGTAAACCAATTGAGATGATTTCAGGCAGTTTTATATGAAATTAGACGTGACAAAATAAAAATTTGTGTTATAATGTATTGGGGTGGAATGCTTCAACAGCAACAATTACAGGGTTTTATGAAAAATAAGCCGCTGTGGCTCAGGGGTAGAGCAATTCACTCGTAATGAATGGGTCGTGGGTTGTTGATAAGGTAGGATGAGTAAGTTATAATAAAGTGAAAACGAGGGCCGGAAGTCCCGCCCTCACATATATGCTGGTGTGGCTCAATGGCAGAGCAGCGGTATCGTAAACCGCAGGTTGGAGGTTCAATTCCTCTCACCAGCTCCAGTGGATATAATCCTTAGAATCGTAGTGGTTCTAAGGATTTTTTATGCTTCGTGAAATTTGCTTTAATTTAAACCCAATTTTTGTTCTCGAACTCGAACCATATTACTTCACCCTCTGGGAATTTAGTCTTTCATTGTTAACGTCAAATCTATTGAGCTCAATGATGATTCAATATTTGACAAACTTGAATGTATATCTGTCAGATCATACCCAGTTGAACCCTTGATGCTTTCAATTGATGAGTGTAAATCTGAAAGATCGTATCCGGCTGAGCCCTTAATACTTTCAATTGCTTCAGTAATGTCGGATAGACTATTTGATCCATGCCCAGTCAATACGTCCATTTTTCACTTAATTTTTAGCTTTTGCTACGTTAAGCATAAATTTATTTTAATGCCTCCTTGGCTTTTGCACAGCAAGCAGATCGTTGACTGGTTATTTCTATTTGCTTCTTAAACTGCTACGACTTTTCCATCAGTTTCTTTTACTCGTCCGCTTTTTAATAAAAAGTCATAGGCCTTTTGCATGGTTATCTGAATTTTTTCACCAGAACGAGCAAAACCATATTCTCTTGCAGTAGATTGGAATAGACTATCTTTTAAAATACCATAACTATTCAAAACAATTACCAACATAGCTTCGGCAAGCTCATATACGAGAATATCGAGAATTTCCTGCCGATTATCCGGAAGTATACTGATATCACCGAGCTTAATACGCATATCCTCAACGAGCTGATACAGAAGATCGTAGTCTATGTTAAGACAGACAATCCTGACGGCAGCAAAAGCCAGCGGGTGGATATCTATTATAAATTCATCGGGTATGTGGAGATGAAGGAAATGTTCGGACTGCCGATGGTTATGCCGACAGCGAGGGATGTCGAGGTCGATGAGGAACTGATGGCAGAGGCCAGGGGACTGGCCAAAGAGCTTGCCGGGTAGAATACGGATTGCGAATAAAGGTAAATTTTGCTATAATTTTATATAGTTGAGACATCAGAAAAAATTTTTAAACACCTCGAATTCGAGGTGCTTAGGGAGAAAATAATATGAATTCAGAAATACAATTGCACCGGTTAGAAGCAGCAAAACTTGCCGATGCCATAGCAATAACAAATTTGTTATTGTGTTTTAATAACGAATATGTTATTATAATATTACATACAAGGGGAATACTAAGGAATGTTTGAAGTTGAATTTTACGAAGACCGAAACGGTAAGGAACCGATAAAGGATTTCATGATCGAATTGCAGGAAAAGGGGAAAACCAGCAAGAACGAGCGCATACGATCTGAAAAGATACTGACTTATATCAGAGTATTGCAGGAATACGGAACCCGAGCAGGCGAACCGTTTGTCAAGCATATCGAAGGAGATATATGGGAACTGCGTCCATTAAGCGATAGGATTTTCTTTTTTTACTTCAAGGAGAACACCTTTGTATTGCTTCACCACTTTATGAAAAAGACAAAAAAGACTCCAAAAAGAGAAATTGAGCAGGCGAAACGAAATTTAGCCGACCACCTGGAAAGGAGCAGATAGATATGGGAACAAATTTTAATAAGCTTTGGAATGATCCTGCATTCATTGACCCTTCGCAGAAGGCCAAGATTGAATTCGAGGTAGCATTAATCGGAAAGCTGATAGAAGCCAGAGAAGCCAAAGGCTTGTCGCAAAAACAGCTGGCTGACCTTGCAGGCTTAAAACAGCCTGCTATAGCCAGACTGGAAAGTATGAAGGCCACACCGCAAATCGATACGCTGTTCAAAATCCTACAGCCGCTGGGGTATACGCTGGCTGTCGTCCCTACAGAACAGCCTCAAAAATAAGGAAATGCTATATTGACTACCATTCTAAACCCGCCGATTTCGACGGGTTTAGAAATCCAAAAGGAGTAACGATTTGATCTGTCTCTTATACACATCTCCGAGCCCACGAGACAGGCAGAAATCTC
>CALMWN010000318.1 GCA_937873555.1 uncultured Clostridia bacterium | reverse complement strand
CAAGTGCATTTCCATAAGCTTCCCTTGTAGCAATCTTCTGTGACATAATTACTCAACCTCCAATTTAGATAAAATCTCATCCAATTCAGCAATGGCCTGATCCCTTTGCTCTTTGTTAGGTGGGGTACCATGCCATCCTGCAGCATTTTCCATGAAGGAAACATCCTTGCCCTTTATTGTATCCGCAACAATCATAACAGGCTTGTCCTTGGTCTTTTTTGCTTCTTCAATTGCTTCTATTATTTGTACGTAGTCATGTCCGTTTACGTTGATGACCTTCCACCCAAATGCCTTGAATTTATCTTCAACTATTTCAGGAGACATAACATCAGTGATTTTGCCGTCAATCTGCAAACCGTTGTGGTCAAGAAAGGCTATAAGGTTATTGAGCTTGTAGTGGGCAGCAGCCATGCATGCCTCCCATACCTGGCCCTCTTCAATTTCTCCGTCTCCAAGAATTGCATATACATTATAATCCTTGCCGTCAAGCTTGCCTGCCAGAGCCATTCCCACAGCTGCAGAAATTCCCTGGCCCAGTGAACCTGTCGACATATCAACGCCGGGAACCGTCTTCATGCTGGGATGTCCTTCAAGATAGCTTTCGATGTTTCTAAACTTAACAAGTTCCTCTGTGGGGAAAAATCCCTTTTCTGCAAGAGTACCGTATAGAGCGGGTGCGCAGTGGCCTTTGGACAATACAAATCTATCTCTATCCTCCCACCTGGGATTCTTAGGATCAACACGCATTTCTACAAAGTACAAAACTGTAAGGATATCGGTACAAGAAAGTGAACCACCCGGATGCCCTGCTGCCGCATGGTACACTTCATCAATTATGTGTTTGCGAATTACAGTGGCTTTTCTCTTTAATTCTTTCAAATCCTGTTTTTTCATTCTTACATCCCCTTCAGCAATAAAAATTCTTCCAATAGTATACTACAGTCAATAAAATAAGTCCATAGCATAAAGAGTCCTTGCATAGCCCTGCTAATTTTCATATGTCTTAAAACCTTCCCCAAGCACTTCCCGTATATCCGCCAGAATAATGAATGCCTTTTCATCCACTTCTCTGACTATTCCTTTCAATGCAGGAAGCTGCCCCCTCAGGAGTACACACAACAAAACATTCTTGTCATTTCCCGTGTACATCCCTGTCCCTTTCAATGCAGTAACCCCCCTGTCCAGATCCTTCATTATCCTTGATGCTATCTCGTCCGGATTGTCGGAAATGATGAACACCGCTTTGGCAAAGTTTACACCTTCCAGTATGGCATCAATAACTTTTGAGGAAATGAACAATGTCACAATGGCATACAATCCAAGTAAAAAACTGTTAAATGCTATGGATGCGAATGCAATAACGCTGGTATCAATAAATAGAATTATCTGGCCCATGGTGAAATTGGGGCTGAAGTGATTAACAATACGGGCTGCAAGATCGGTTCCCCCGGTGGTGGCACCCGATCTGAATACAAGACCAAGGCCCAGTCCCATAAGAAAACCTCCGAATATCGAATACAGCAGCAGGTCCGGAGCCGCGGGAGAAGCCTCAAGCCTGACGAGATACATGTCTACAAAATATTTGGATATAGTACCCGTGGAATCAATAATTACCGAAAGCAGTACCGTGCTGAAAAGTGTACGCAGTATGAATTTCCCCCCGATAAATCGCATCCCTGCCAAAAACAGAGGTACATTCAAAGCAAGCATTGTAACGCCCACAGGAAATCTGCTGCCGCTAAGGTAGTAAATGACGGTAGCAATACCGCTCACACCTCCTGGAGCGATTTTGTACGGCACCATAAATACATTAATGGAAATCGCTGTAATCAAAGAACCTATTATAATCCACAAATAGTCTTTCCAGGGCTTAAATACTTTTTTTACAAAGCTCATCACATTTCCATCCCCATACATCATAACAATCTTAATATACCCATAAACAGAAAAGCCATCCAACTATATATTTTGCGATAAACATATTACAATCCTGATTTTGATATCGCAAAATATTTACATTGATTCATTGAATACGCTAAAAACCTTTTTGATACATAAACTGCATATGCTTCAAATGCAGTTTATCAGTGTAAAGTCTTTAGCGTGTTCAATATAGTGATGGCTTTTAATAAATTTATTCACTTTGCATATATAAATTTTTCTATTGAAAAATAGAATATCCTCTTTTGTTACTTTATACAGATTTACAGCACTTTCTGCAGGAACGATTTTGTCCTCTCATGCTTCGGATTGGAAAAAATCTCATCAGGTGCGGCTTCTTCCAGTATTTCCCCTTTATCCATAAAAATCACTCTGCTTGCAACTTCACGTGCAAAGCCCATCTCGTGTGTAACGACAACCATGGTCATTCCTTCTCTGGCAAGTTCCTTCATAACACTTAAGACCTCACCCACCAGCTCAGGATCAAGGGCCGAGGTAGGTTCATCAAACAACATTATCTTTGGCTTCATTGCAAGGGCTCTTGCTATGGCTACCCTTTGCTGCTGACCTCCCGACAGTCTGGATGGGTATTCATCCTTTTTATCCTCCAACCCGACCTTCTTTAAAAGCTCAATGGCAAAATTGACAGTGTCCTGCCTGGGTAAATTCCTTACAGTGATTGGAGCCTCAATAACGTTTTCCAGTACAGTCATATGAGGAAAAAGATTGAACCGCTGGAACACCATGCCCAATTCCGCACAAATCTCCGCTACTTTCTTGTGAGAAATTTTTATCTGATCCTTTCCGTCAACCTTTTCATCAATCAATTCCCCGTCAATATAAACCCTGCCGCTGGTAATCCTCTCAAGATGGTTAAGAGATCTTAGAAGCGTGCTTTTACCTGAACCGCTTGGTCCTATTATGCACACAACTTCTCCTTTTTTAACTTCCAGGTCTATATTTTTCAGAACCTCAAGGGGCCCGAATGACTTGCAAACCTTTTCCATTTTAATCATCCGACTCACCCCCTATTCGTAAACCGAGTATTTCTTCTCGAGTTTTTCAAATATATAAGTAAATAATGTTGTCATCACAAGATAAAGCGCAGCTGCCGGAATATATATGGCTGCACTGGATTCCCTGGAAGCGATTCCCTGGGTTATTTTCATCAATTCAATCATTCCCATGATTGAAACAAGCGATGAATCCTTTAATAACGCTATAAGCTCGTTACCTACAGGCGGAATCAGACGGCGGTATGATTGTGGGATAATGATCCTGGTCATGGCTTGTTTATAACTCATGCCCAAAGCTTTTGCAGCTTCCATCTGCCCCTTGTCTATGGACTGGATTGCAGCCCTTATAATCTCTGCCAGGTATGCCGCGGAATTAAGACTTAATGCAAGCAACGCAGAAGGCCATTGGCCTGGGAGTGTCAGGCTTTCACTTATCTTGGGCAATCCGTAATATATGAAATATAATTGCATTAATAATGGAGTTCCCCTGAAAACCCATATATAAAACCAGCAAACCCTGTCAACCGCCTTATTCTTTGATAGTCTGCCAAGTGCCAGAAAAAGTCCCAGTACAGCACCGAACATGACAGAAACTATAGTTAGCAGAATGGTATTCACGCTTCCTTCCAGGAGGGAAGGTAAATACGTCATAAATTTTTCCCAACTCAATGTAAACAGCTCCTCTTATGACATACTTCATAAAACTTAAAACATAATAGTGCGTTGGTTTGGTACACCTATGTATCTCAACCGCTCCAACGCACTATAAATGTTTATTTCAATTGCCTGTAATTATTTTAAATTCTTTGTCATGTCTTCGCCAAACCATTTGGTCGAAATGGTCTTCATGGTCCCATCAGCCTGCATGTCATCAAGTATCTTGTTGACCTTGTCTCTTAACTGTCCATCCTTCTTCTTGAAGCAGAGTGCCATGGGCTCTGCTACATCGCTTTCCCACGCAATCTTGAAGGTATCCTTGTTGTTTGAAAGGTAATATTTGGCAACAACGACATCAACCACCACGGCGTCAAGCCTGCCTGCGGCCAAATCCTCAAAAGGCTGTGTTACTACAGGGTAAGTCTTATACTTGTCAGTGGATAATTTAAGTTCATCCTTGCAGAAATCTTCCGATGTAGTACCCTGCTGTGATCCAACCATAGCAGTTTTCAAATCCTCAGGTTTCTTGATCTTGTCGTTGGCCTTCTTTGTGACAATTACCTGCTTGTTTGCTATGTAGGGCTTTGTCAAAGAGTGTTTCTGCTGTCTTTCTTCCGTGATACTTACGGATGATATGATTACATCAAACTTATTTGTTTCAAGGGCATCAAAAATTCCTGTCCAGTCATTTGAAACAAACTGCACATCCTTTTTACCCAATCTTTTTGCTACTTCTTTTGCCACATCGGTATCAAATCCTATGGTATCCTTTCCGTTCTTGTCCTTGAATTCCATAGGAGGATAGCTGTCATCAACACCTACACGCAGAACGTTGCTGTTGGCCCCCGAACATGCACTGAGAGTGAAAACGAGTAATAGCGTCAAAGCTACTACATAAACCAGTGATTTTTTCCCTGATAAAAACATCAAAATTTCCCCCTTTTTGTTTTTTGAAACATTTTATTTTATGTAAAAACTAAAATACCCTTAATATATTACATCAAAACCTGTCGATTTACAAGTTATAACTACGTTTTTGCATTATCCGTTAAGTTTTTTGAATATTTCGTCCTTTATACTGTTCTTGACATGGATGGTGTTTGATTGTTCATTAATCAGCGCTCTGCGTATGTATTCGATTTCCGCTTCAGTAAGTGATACAACCCTTCCCTTTTTTCCGTCCTTCACATCCTTTAAAATATCCGATATTGTTTTTCTGGCATCATCAACGCTCTTAAAATAATATATATCAAGATTTTCATCATAGGATCCGCCGTTTGACAGATACATTTCCTTTACGGCAGAAGGTTTCAGACCTGTAATCTTTGCAATCTCATTGACCTTGTAAACTCCAAGATAATCGATATAGCAGCTGCTTTCCTTTCTTCCGGATATTCTCACAATAAAATTCGTTTCATTTACCATAATTTCTCCCCCAAAAAGGCAAATATTATATTATCAGTTATATTATATCAGCCAGGCCAGTAGATAACAATAAAATCAAACGCAGAACTTTTTTACAATTTTCCTCAAATTAATTATTCCCTTTATAACAACACCATGAAAAATCTGAATACACACTGAAAAAAATACCATTTTATAGTATAAGGCAGTACAGTATCCATAATGTTGACAAACCAAATGGGATAAAATAAACTTTACTTATGTCGGATGTGCATTTCCAAAAGTTATGCAGTCTGAATCAATCATATTTGGGAGAATGTCATGAAGGTTATTCATTTGATAGGAGGAGGAGATGTGGGTGGAGCAAAAACCCATGTCCTCTCTCTTGTAAAAGAGTTGGGCAAATATGCGGATGTAAAAATAATAAGCTTCCGCCCCGGCATATTCACTGACGATGCCATAGCAATGGGCATAAACATCGAAGTTGTCAGGACGGGCAATATTATAAGCGATATCAAAAGAGTGGCTGACATAATAAAAGCCAGCGGTTATGAGCTGATTCATTCGCATGGAGCCAAAGCAAACATGGTCTCCGCAATCTTGCGGGACATGCTTGACATACCTACGGTTACAACCGTTCACAGCGATTACAGGCTGGATTACCTACAAAGTAAATACAAAATGTTTTCCTTCGGTCTGATTAACATGCTCGCCTTGCGTTTTATAGATTTTTACATAGGTGTCTCGAAAAATTACAGGGAAATGCTCATAAAAAGGGGCTTCAATCCCTCAAGAATATACACCCTGTATAATGGGATAGATTTTAGCCTCATCATTCCTGCTTATACCAGATCTGAATTTTCAAAGAAATATAATGTCCCCCTGGATGAGGATGATACGGTAATTGGCATCCTTGCCCGCCTGGACCCTGTAAAGGGTCTTGATGTGCTGTTGAATGCTGCAGCCATAGTTTTAAAACAAAACACCAAAGTAAAATTTTTAATTGGCGGCGATGGTGAGCAGCGCATTGCCCTTGAAAGAAAAGCAGCCTCTCTCGGTATAGCGGATAATGTGTTTTTTCTTGGATGGGTTGACAAGTATGAATTCCTGAATTGTATAGATATCAATGTGCTGACTTCGTTGAGCGAAAGCTTCCCTTACGCAATACTGGAGGGAACACAGCTGGGCAAGGCAACAGTAAGCAGTGATGTAGGCGGCTTGTCAGACCTTATCGACAGCGGAAGGAACGGTTTTCTTTTCAAGCCCGGAGATTATAAAAAATTTGCAGATCAGCTTCTTGCAATCATTAAAAATCCGCGTCTGAGAAACGAGATGGGAGAAAAGCTCAAGAGGAAAGCACAGGAAAAGTTCTCCCTGAATTCAATGTGTCAGACACAACTGGGCATTTACAGGAATATTCTGGCCTTGCACGGGAAAAACAGGCTAAAGGATAAAAAGAAGTATGATGTAATTATATCAGGTTACTATGGCTTTAAAAACAGCGGCGATGAAGCTATCCTCGCAGCAATAATCAACAACCTCAGGCTGTTTAAAAAGGATATCAGCATAAACGTTCTATCCATGAATCCTCCTGAAACCAGAAATATGTATGGGGTTGACTCAGTTAACAGGTTCAATCCGTTTCAGTTTATCCCTGCAATCAAAAACTCCAGCCTTTTCATGTATGGGGGTGGCAACCTTATCCAGGATGACACCAGTACTCGCTCACTATTGTATTATCTGGGAGTTGTCTGGCTTGCAAAAAAAATGCGTCTTAAAGTCATGTTCTACGCAAACGGGATCGGCCCCTTGAATGGAAGAATAAATAAGAAACTGACACAAAAAATACTGAATCGGGTGGATGTGATTACGTTAAGAGAAGAGTTGTCAATGAAAGAACTTGACAAGCTTCATATCACAAGACCTAAAATTTATGTGACCGCAGACGCTGCCCTTAATATAGAAGCGGTCGATGAGAATAAAACCAGGAATATATTCATAAATGAAGGAATAGATTTGCCCGGAACATTTGTTGGCATTTCCATACGTGATGTCTCCATGCTTTCAAAATACGCCCATTGGAACAGGCAGGAAAAGTTTAATGAAATAATTGCCCAAATCGCCGACCACCTCATAGAAAGTTATGGTGTAAAGCCTGTATTCATACCCATGCAATACCCCGAAGACTTTGAGGTCATTAAAAATGTAGTCTCTAAAATGAAGGGTATCGGGTACATAATCAAGAATAAATACAGTGAGCCGGAAATGTTCGGGATAATCAAGCAAATGGATGTATTAATAGGTATGCGCCTGCATTCTCTCATATATGCTGCAAGTGTGGGTATACCTGTCATCGGCCTGGTATATGAACCAAAGGTCGAGGGCTTCCTGCAATCGGTACAGCAGGTCTCGGCCGGTGACATAAAAGACCTCGAATATGAGAGTTTCAAGGTATTAGTGGATGATATATGGAACCGTAAGGATGAAATCAAGAAGCAGGTGTATCAGGTTACATCACAGCTTAAAGCCAAGGCCCTTGAGAATGCAAAGATTGCAATTGATCTGATAGAAGAATGAGTAAACGTAAAGGAAGTGGTTAATATTCGTGATACTGCAGATGTTTTAGGTGTTCCTATTGACAGGGTTACAATGGAAGAAGCCGTTTCCAGGGTTCATGACTTCATATCCGAAGGCGGGGTCCATTCAATATTCACCCCCAATGCGGAAATAATAATGCAGGCACAGAGAGATGAACGGTTGCAGGAAATGTTGTCGCGGTCGGATATGCTGATAGCCGACGGTGCAGGTGTCATACTTGCATCCAGGATACTTGGCCTCGGTCTTCCTGAAAAAGTGTCCGGAGTAGACCTGTCTAAAAGGCTCTTCGCCGCCGCTGTCGAAAAAAAATACAAATTCTTTTTCTTCGGAGGGAAGCCCGGTGTCGCTGAAACAGCAGCGCAAAGAATGCAGCATGCTTTTCCGGGCCTTACTGTCAGCGGCTGCAGGAACGGTTATTTTTCCGAGGCAGAGGAAGATGGAATAATTGATATGATCAATTCCTCAAATGCCGATATATTACTGGTAGCCTTTGGCGTCCCGCTGCAGGAAAGGTGGATTGACAGGAACAAAAGCCGTCTGAAGGTGAAAGTATGCATGGGTATAGGCGGAGGCCTTGATATTTTCGCCGGTACAGTGAAGCTGGCCCCGGAGTTCATGAGGAGTGCCGGTCTGGAATGGTTGTTCAGGCTTTGCAGGGAGCCCTGGAGATACAAAAGGATGCTTGACCTGCCGAGGTTCGTGCTCAGGATATTGAAATTGAAGCTGACAGGAAAATAAAACTCAGTCCGGTATATCCTTCTTTGTATACAACTGAATATTGCTTACACTTGCATTATACACATCATCAAGTGTAAGTACCTTTTTGTCCTTAAGAGTCAACTGAAGTGTACTGTTGACATATCCCATCCCGCACGCCTTGTCATACTCCCTGCCCTTATCCGCGCGAACCCCATACAAGGCTATAAGGATTTCTCCCAGCTTTTCTTTTGTCAGTTTGTCATTAATGAAGAAAGGCCTTAACCTTGAGTCAAATTCCAGTGTATACTTTTCACGTGCCACCCTGTAGACTCCGTTCAGGAGTAGAGTAGCCAGGTCCACCTGCCTGGCTTCGGCTGAAAACCTGTAGTCATTCATAATGCCTCCTGCAACTAATCCAAGGCTGTTAAGCTTTCTTACATCAGCGTAGTACCAGTTTGAGGCATTTTTATTCGGTATTTTGAATTCCGGTAAAAACACTCCCTGCTTTTTGATAAGCCCCGTAAACTCCTCCAGCCCTCCTGTACTTTTATTCAAAAGGACCTCCCTTGGTGTCTTTCCTGCAACAATGGAATAAACTGCAAAGGCACCTGCCGATTCCCCTACAGTCATATTCGTACTTACTGCTGCAGCACTCGTCGCAGCCAGTGAAGAATAAGATATCTTACTTCCTGTCATAATAAGGTTTTCCACCTTGAGGGGCACTATACAGCCAAGAGGTATGGAGTACTGCGCAGGCTTTCCCAATATGTACTTCCTTCCGATTTCCGCAAATTTACCGACTTCTACCGGAGAAGAGGCAAGAGCAATTTTTGTATTGAAATCCCTGTTATCGAGTATGTCGTTTACACTAAGAACATATTCTCCCTTGAAATGCCTGTTTTCCTTTATGTAAAAGCTTTCCGCCGCTTTTGAAAAAGTCATTCCCTTGAGCTCTCCAAATTGCTTGCTAATATAACTGGTCAATTCTTTCGCTTCATTCACTGCTATCCTGTATGCCGCAACAACCGCTTTTGGATCAGAAACATCCAGGTCAACCAGCTCCAGACACTGTATCACAGGTCTCCCGTTATCCTCACCGATTACCCTGAAATCTCCGATCCGGGAATTTATATATGTTGTATCATACCTGGAGACAATTCCCGTAAAGCCGGATTTATTCTTGCTGATAAACGTTTTAAGCCTGCTGGGGCTGATGCCGTCAACCTCAAAATTCAAACTCACCGGCTGGTACTTGTGTTCAAGGTTGAGGTCTTCAGAGCCTGTAAAATATTGCACACCGCTCATTTCAAGGAGCTTGCCGTCCCTGGTTGCATCAATCAATCTTTTACCGGTATAATTCCTTTTTTCTCCGCCGGAAGACACAATGACGCCGGTTACGGCACCTTTATCAAGTATTGGAGCTGATAGTTCCGTATTATAAATGACTTCAAGGTTTTTCTCTTGTTTTGCCAATTCATATAATGCATTTTTATATTTCTCAACCGTTATATCCTTTCCTATACGGTCTGCCAATTCTGATGCCATGCCTCTTTCAAGGCGTTCTCCCCTGGAGCCCTGCTGGAATTCCATATCAAGGTATAAGCTCTTGAAAACCGTCCCTCCAAGTTCCTTGCCACCGGAGATCAGCAGAGTTTTTGCACCCAGCCTGGAAGCGGATACGGCGGCGGTAATACCATCCGGTTCCTCTCCAACTACTATGACGTCGTATTGGCCATCACCGGCAGAAATCCGCCCCTTAGCCCAGTCAATGTTCCTTCCTTTTTGTATGAAGTATTCCGGGCTGAACATAGGTTTAACACCGAACTGATATACAAGCAATGCTATTATTCCCACAAGGGTCAGCCTGAAGACAAATTCCTTTTTCATAAGACCTCCATTGTACAGGTTCTTCCCCATTACATATCTTTTATCGACACAAATAAAAAAGAGACTAATACTACTTTAATAATTCCATAGTTACATGGTAGTACCAGATCCCTTTTGATCCATCCTTCTATTTGATTGTATATGTACCCTTTACCAGTACCAGCACATCTTTTTCGCTGTACTGATCCGCAACGATTCCTCTTCCGTCATCCCTTGGAACTATAAGCAGGTGATTCGGGGGGACATTGCCTCCACCGGCAATATCAATGCCTTCCGTCACGTCCGACAGGCCTCCCAAACTGCTTCCTATGACTTTTGCCTGACCCTGCCTCAGTATTATTTCCGTACTATCTCCGGTTATCATTTGTTTTCCGGGTTTTATTGCGACAATCTCGTATTTGGATGCCTGCAGCTTCTGTAAACTTTGCAGCTGCTGGCTCAAACTGTTCACTGAAGCAGTCAGGTCGTTTATCTTCGCTGACATGTCATTAACCTTTGAATCAACATAGTCCTGCGAAACCAAAGGATTCGCTTCACTTCCCGGCTCTCCGGAAACAGCCTGTACAATATGTATTAAAAAGAAACTGGCTGCTATGACTGCTATGAATACAGCATATCTTATTTTAAAATATTTCAGTAGACTCATCTTTTGTACCCCCGTAAAGGTCATATTTCATTTAAACCAAAACTTACACTTAAAGCTTCGTTGACTTTCTCCATCAGCTCATCATCCAGACGCCCGATTTTTTCTCTCAACCTCTTTTTATCTATTGTCCGGATTTGTTCCAGCAAAATAACCGAATCCTTTGCCAGGCCATAATCCTGCGCGCTTATTTCTATATGCGTCGGTAATTTGGCCTTGTTAATCTGGGAAGTTATCGCCGCCGCTATTACTGTCGGGCTGTATTTGTTGCCGACATCGTTCTGCACTATCAGAACCGGCCTCACACCGCCTTGTTCAGAACCGATTACAGGGCTTAAATCCGCGTAAAATATATCTCCACGTTTAATTATCACTTATTACTCCATCTCCCCAAGCCTTTCCTCATATTTTTCCTGTTGCTCATTATCAGCCTCAAAGAACATCTCAGCAAGCAGGATATTTATCTCAGACATTTCTTTGTAGCCCTTCTTCATCTTATCCCTCATTTCCAACTTTCTTCTCTCTCGCAAATAAAGCCTCATAGCCTCCCGGACCAGTTCACTTCTATTGATTTTTTCCAAAGATACAATAGAGTCCACTTCTTTTAGCAGATTATCAGGAAGACTTATTAATATTTTTCTCAATTCAGCCAAAATAAAACCCCCAATTTTCAAAACACATGAATATAAAATTCAATTATGCCGGCTTGGAAAAATCAATTTCAGAAGTCCAGAAATTATATTTTACTTTATAGACCCAAAAAATACATATATAGTAAGTTGAATACAGCTTTGAATCCAACTTGTTCAAAAAGTAAAAGAAAATACATTTCTCATAATTTATATATATAATTATATATCCCTTTATATTCATGGGTCAAATTAAAATTTCGTTATTCGGCTTTATAAGTGTATGTAAATAATGGTAACTGCAATAACGCTGTCGGCAATTTTTGAACACTACCGTCTCAAATAAGGTAATTCAACACATTTGATATCCTTCCGTCCTGCAGATAAAACCTTGGTATCCGTTTACCTATAATGCAGACAAGCTCGTAATTGACTGTCCCTATGCCGGCTGCAAGACTCTCAACCGGTATCCTTCTGCCGCCCTGGGCGCCAAACAATACTACCTCATCCCCGACTCTGACCTCATTATTCAAATCCGTAACATCCACCATGCACTGATCCATGCAGATTTTACCCACTACAGGCGCCATTTCACCTTTTATAAGAACATGAGCCCTGCCGTTCAGAAGCCTTGTATAACCATCCGCATACCCAATGGGTATGGTTGCAATCCTGCTTGGCCTTGCGGTAGTAAAAATCCTCCCGTAGCTTATACAGGTTTGGGGTTCAACATCCTTGACAAGGATGACGTTTGCCTTAAGAGTCATTGCCGGTCTTAATTCCAGCCTGCCCGCGTCCACTTCATCGGAAGGATACATTCCATACAGAATTATTCCCGGCCTCACCATATCCAGGTGCATTTCAGGGAATTCCATAACGGCTGCACTATTTGCCGCGTGCTTAATAGGTATATACAGTCCTATCCTGTTCAATTCACTGCATATGCTCATGAACTTCTCGAACTGCATGTAGGTATAGCTTTTGTCCCGCTCATCTGCAGATGCGAAATGTGTAAAAATCCCTTCAATTACGATTCTGGGAAGTTTGCTTATCTGTACCACATTTTTGACGGCACTGTAGCCGGGCATGAATCCTACCCTTGTCATACCCGTATCAATTTTAATATGTATCTTTATATTCTTATCCAGTTTAACTGCAGCATCAGACAGAGCTTCGGCCAAATCATGACTGAATACCGTCTGTGTAACGTCATTTGTGATTATTTCCTCCGCCCTTCTTGGATCAGTATAACTCAATATCAGTATCGGGACCCTGATACCGTTACGTCTGAGCTGGATGGCCTCATCAAGCATTGAAACGGCCAGCCTTGATACACCATTGTCTATAAGCGTCCTGGCCACTTCCATGACTCCATGGCCATAGGCATCAGCTTTAACAACTCCCATTATCTCTGTTTTCTTATTGGTGATTTTTCTTATCTCACTTACATTATGGGCTATGTTATCTAGATTTACTTCAGCCCATGCTCTGTTAAACAAATAATCCATTATAATCCCCCAGAATCAAATCACTTTATTAATCGGGCTGCAATGTGCCCAACCAGAAGCTATATATTTTACGATAAACATATTACAATCTTAATTTTGATATCGTAAAATATTTACCTTGATTCATTGAATACGCAAAGAACCTTTTTGATGCATAAACTGCATATGGTTCAAGTGCAGTTTAATAATTAATGTCTTTCGCGTATTCAATATAGTGATGCGGACGTCACGAAAATCTATTCCAGCATCCGGGCAATATATCTCACCATGTCCGCCCTGCTGACAATACCGGCAAGCTTTCCCCCTCTTAATACCGGTATCCTGTTCACATCCTTCTCCACCATAAGCTCTGCTATTCTTTCAACCTCTGTCTCTTCGTCAACTGTGACTACGTTTCCCGTCATAATATCCTCAGCCTTTGTTGCCACAAGCTTTTTCAGTTCCTCGTTATAATGCTTCACTCCCTGCAGGAACACAAGTCCTCCCAGTATCTCCACTACAGCGGGAAAGCGCGGCTGAATGTCCTTGTAGAGCAAATCCTTCTGTGACACCATACCGATTACCTTATTCTGTTCGTCTACGACAGGAACCCCGCTGATGTTTTTCTCAGTAAATATTTTGGCGATTTCTTCAATGGTTGTATCTTTCCTGATGGTATAAACGTCTGTAGACATAATCTCTCTTGCTTTCATACCTAACACCCCTCTTCCGGCTTTATAACATTGGAATGCAATATTCCTGATAACATTATATGTTGCCCGTCACCAGTTCTTTTATTACAAAAGGTAATTCTTCGGCCAGATCACCCGCTATAAGGCCATGTTCACCTTTGCCGGCGGCAGCCCTGTCACCGCAAAGCCCATGAATATAAGCTCCTGCTGCAGCTGCTTCAAATAAATTCAAGCCCTGGCCTGCAAGACCGGCGATCACGCCGGTAAGGACGTCTCCCGTTCCTCCGGTTGCCATTCCGCTGTTTCCCGTAGGATTGATATATGCTGTTCCATCCGGCGAAGCTATGACAGTCCGGGCTCCCTTCAATACGGTTATGACTCCCCACCTGCCGGAAAATTCCACCGCAGCCTTCAGCCTGTCATTCTGAACCTGTTCTATGCTCATGCCTGTCAATCTTGCCATTTCACCAGGATGAGGAGTTACAACAACCTGTGCTTTCTTTCTGGACAGTACACTCACATCTCCGGATATGCAGTTCAATGCATCTGCATCCAGTATTAACGGTATGCAGGCATTTTCCACCACACTTGCTACAACCTCGGAGATATCTTCGTTTGTGGAAAGGCCCGGTCCTATTGCAGCTGCATCCATCCTGTTCATTTTATCCAGAATGCTCTGTATGCAGTTTTTCGAAAGGTATCCCCCGCCTCCATCGTCGAGGGGAATGGTTATGGATTCGGTAAGTGAAGCATCGTATATATGAGTTAAAGCCGAAGGTACTCCCAGGTATACCAGCCCGGCCCCTGAACGCAGAGCTGCTCTGGCAGAGAGACATCCCGCCCCTGTCATCCCGACCGAACCACTGATTATGAATATTCTTCCGTAATTCCCCTTGTTGCTGTCGGCATGCCTGGAAGGAATCAGCCTGGAAATTTCCCGGGCTGTCGGACAGTTGGTTTTAATATCCATTGCATCAATCACGGTTGAAGGAATACCAATGTCGGAAACAACAAGCCTGCCGACATATTCACAGCCCGGATGCACCAAAAGGCCTACCTTCGGAAGTGCAAATGTAACCGTACTGGTCGCTCTGATACATATACCTGGAACTTTTCCCGTTTCTCCCGTCACACCCGATGGTATGTCTATTGAAACAACATATTTATTTGCCTTGTTGATTATATCAATGGTATCTTTTGCCATACCACTTACGTTCCCTTTGAACCCCGTACCGAAAATTCCATCTATCACGGCATCACTGACCGCAAGCTGCATCCTTACAGGTTCCAGCTGGCTGCCGTCAAGCAGCTCGGTAATCTCAAGCCCCATGTTTTCCAGAATGTTCAGGTTTATGGCAGCATCTCCTGTTATCTCGCTCTTTTTACACAAAACATAATGAAAAATCCTTGCTCCCTTATTGTGAAGATGCCTTGCTGCTGCAAATGCATCTCCACCGTTATTCCCCTTGCCGGAGAATACAATTATATTCCTGCCTTTAACACCGTTCAACAGCTCATTTACTTCATTTACAACCCCAAGGGCGGCATTTTCCATCAATATGATTCCGGGTATTCCGACCTGTCTTATCGTTATACCGTCAATTTCATTCATTTGCCTGGGTGTCGCTGCCTTCATAGTTTTTCTCCCATCAGATTTTGTAATCCCTGCCTATTGTTTAAAGTATTCCCGATCAAGCTTTTCCAATTCCTCTCCTCCGAGAAGGTCGTGAAAATACGAATAAATATCGGTATTATCCTGGGATAGGGATTCTTTTTCATCGATAAAAGCTTTGAGGGTGTTCCTTGTTTCTTCTATCAACTTTTCCAATACCTTTACCCTTTTTTGATCCGCCCTGATTTTAAAATACACCTGATTTACTGTTAATTCAAGCAGTTCCAGATTCTTATCACGTATCATATCCGGGATCTTTTCAAGATTCTTTTCTATTTCTCCTATTCTCTCATTAATTCTTCTTATCTCCTTTTCACAGGCTTGCATCTCAGTCTTTGCAGCCTGTATGTTTTTATCGAAAGCATCCGGAGTCAGCTGGATAATCCTGTTCATGCAGTTCTTTTTTGTGGATGTGATCTCTTTAAGCTCCGAATTTAAGCGTGACTGTTCTTTAAGAAGCTCTTTCAGCTTCTCCTCAGTGGCCAGAATACCTGGGGAAGGCTGTGCATTTGCAAAAAGCTTGTTCCATCTTTCATCAAGTATAAGTATGGATATATCGTTTTTCCTCAAGGTTTTTCTGTCAAACTTTGCTTTCCGGACAAACCTTCCAAAAAAATCCAACATCATAAAGCCCCCTTGTGCCATTTCACATAATTTATTTCCAGAAATAAATTATGCTTTCGGCGAGTTTAATCGGATGTGCATTATTAACCGGGTACATGATTTATATCGACAAATCTGTCCGGAGATTTTATTTGATAATTTCATAGGGATAGCTTTATTGAATATTATTTATGTTCAAATTTAAGAAAGCCTGCTTAAATTACCCTGCAGCCTTTTTTGACAGTTCATCCTTGTTGCTTGAGATAGTCAGGCAGGCCAGAATAATTCCGATTACTGTCCAGAATATCAGCATGGTTCTGTTATAGAACCACACATATTCCGCAAAGCCCATCACGAATATCCCTCCGACCGACGCCAGCCCGGCAATGAGGATATTGTTAAGAAAAGTATTTGACTTGCTGAATATATTATATATGCTGATTCTAAACATCCTCAAAGTGAACCATATAAAGGAGATTATCCCCGCCAGGCCCATCTCCATCCATATCTCCATGAAAAGGTTATGAGTGTGGGGAGGCGTGACGTTTGAAAGGGCAGACAGTTCATACCTCTGCAGTATTCTCATAAACGGAAGCGAGCCCAGTCCTACCCCTGTCGTCCAGAAATCTTTGAACATGGGCATATAGGCATTCCATATCAATGTCCTGTAGTTTGCCGAACTGTCATTGGGATTAAATATCGTAAGAATTCTTCTGTATACCGAAGGTGCAAAAAACGGCATCAACGGAAAAGCCAGAACTCCTGCCGCTAAAATAAACGGAATCAGCTTCCAGTTTTTAAAAAACATCACTATGAAGAGCGAAAAAGCAAATGCAACCCAGCCCGACCGGGAACCGGTAAAGATCAATGCAGCCAGTGGGGGTACCGCAAGGATTCCGTACACTATCTTCTTTACTGTGGTCCTGGAGTTAAAAATGGCAGTCAGATAAAACGGGAGGGTCATTACAAGAACCTCCGCATAGTTATTGGGATTTCCCATAGTGGAAAACACCCTTCCAAGCATTCCTTCATTTAATTCCGGATCGGTAAATGATGGATCGAATGGTACGCCGGCCATTCTCTGCCATATCCCGTATAATCCGGTAATAGTAATACCTACGAGAAAAATCTCTATGAGCCTTTCGAGGTTTCTGCCATTTTTTATGGAGCTGGTCATAATCAATAACAATATGAAGCAGGATATATAAAACAAAAGATATTTTATGCTCAAAGCCGGAAATACTGACAGCAAAGCAGCCAATACCACCGAAAGAATGAATATGAAAAACATGAAATCCAGTGTTCCAAGCTCCAATGCCATGTATTTCCACACTACGGTCTTAACAAAGTACAGCAGGAGAAGAAAGAAAATGATTATGGAGCTGTATGCGTTATTCCATCTGTCATGTGGTACGATAACAATTAATGCAAGGCAAAGACCCGTCAGAATTTCAAACTTTCGCAGCAAGGATTTTACCACCTTGAAAGTATAGCTTCCCGAAAAGGTACCCTCATGTCTTTCATAGAATTTCCGGGCAAACAACGCAGGTGTATTCAGAAGCCGGTATGTAATCCGGTAGATAATGCTGTCTTTCCATTCGACCGTGAGTCTGTCTTTACCGGAAAAAGTGTTCCATGAACTACTGAGAAAAACCTTCTTTTTTATATTGTCACCGAATTTGCTGAAAATTCTGTCCAAATAGCTGTTCTTGTAGGCAGATCCGATTTTTTTCAATGCATTAAGAACAGCATTTGAAATCCTGCTGCCCCTGAATAAAATTTCTACAAAAGTAAAGAACTTCATAACAAAGCCCAGAATCAGACTATTTTGAAACAATGCGCACTACTCCCTTTTACCAATATCATAAATGCTGCCGTACAAAGCAGAATTCCCTGCTCTGAAAGACATGAATTTTCCAACCCAGTAATCGGTATTGTCAAAGGTTACACCTGTCTTAAGTCTTCCATTGCTGTACAGGCCTTTTCCAGAAACCGTCAAGTACACGGATGCGAAGCCCGGCTTGGATGATTGGACATACTCACCCTTTGACGATGCTCCATAGGACACCGACTTGTCTACCTTAATATCAACAACATGTCCGAATTCAACACCTTTGTCGGAGTCCTTCACCAGATCTCCCTTGGTTATCTGTGACGCCGATACTTCAGGCACTTCCTCACAGTAGAATATCATCTGTATGTTATCGGGCTTTGACAAAGGCATCACCGAACGTGCCTGCGAATACTTGTGCCATACCCCTGCAAAAGCTGATATTATTAACAGTACGGTTATAGCTTCAATTATTCCTATTCTCCTGACTGCCCTCTTACTATTGCTAACGGCCATCATACCCTCCGAAATCCTTTTGAAGTGCAAACTCCCTGTCAGGGCAGCACTTCATGGCATCCTCACGCCCAGGAAGCACCGGGATCAATCCAGCTTGCTGAATTTGGATATTCTGCCCAGAAGCGCTCCATTTCCCGCTCTAAGTTCTATCTGTCTTCCTATCCAGTATTCCGAATTATCGAAGGTTATCCCGCTCTTAGCCTTTCCGTCGTTATAGACACCCTTTCCTTCGACTACCAGATACACCGAAACATATCCCGGCTTTGGCGATACAACCCATTTACCGCTGCTGTCGGTACCGTATGAAACGGAGTCCTTCAGCTTGACATCCTTTACATGTCCGATTTCCGCGTTCTTGATCGGGTCTTTTATCACATCCCCGGGCTTTATTTCCTTCCCTGCGTATTCCGGAACTTCCTCACAAAAAATTTCCGTACGGATGTCGTCAAGGCGGGTAAATGGCGTGACTGTCTTCGATTTGAAGAATTTGAGCCCTGCCATGGCAATGCCCGCTATCAATATCAGAATGATAAGAATATCAATGATGTTTACCTTCCCGAACAGCTTCCCTCTATTGTCAATCAACATGGCATGTACCTCGCATCTGGAATATTATTTGAATTACAGCGCCGACCCTTGAACAAAAAAACAAAATTTGCAAGGCATCCGTTCCCGCAAATTATGTTTGTTAATGCTAGCGGCAGCTTTCTCTGTATAAATTATAAGTCTCCATAATCATCTTATCAAGATTAAATTTCTCGCGGACTGCTTTAAGTGCATTTTCCCGCAGTGCCTTCTGAAGTTCGACACTGCTCATTACCTTGTTTATAGCTTCTGCAAGACCCTTTGCATCATCATACTTCACAAGGATTCCGCAGTTTGTCCCGCTGTTGACTATATCGCCGTTTCCTCCCATATCGGTTGCTATTATGGGAAGTCCGCTTCCCAGAACTTCCAGGATGGCAAAGCTCAGCGCTTCATGCTGTGATGAATTGATATACAGGTCCGCTCCATAGTATAGGTTCTTGATATCCTTCCTAAACCCTATGAAAATCACCTCATCCTCCAGCCCAAGCTCCTTTACCTGCTGCCGGGACGGCTCAAGAAACGGTCCGTCATTGGCAAGCACACATACGAATTTTTCTCCGGACATCTTTTTCAGTTCGGCTAAGGAGTTTATGAGGAATTTATGTCCCTTGTCATAAGCAAATCTTGAACCGCACAGAAGTACGAAGACATCCTCTCCTATCCCAAGTTCCTGCCTGAGGGTTGACTGTATGGGTTTGGCCCAGAAATCGGGATCTACCGCATTAAAAATCACTTTTATCTTACTTCCGTCCACTCCGTTGGAAATCATCATTTCCTTACCCCTGTTGCATACTGCGATTATGTTTGCTTCCAATGGAGTAAGCAGCTTGTTGAACTTCTTCAAAATAAAATTATTCTCGAGAATAAAATGATTTGTGTACACAACCCTGACAGCAGGATTAAAAAGCCTTGACCAAAGTGCGATGTAGTTTTCACGCAAATACTGTGTATGTATCAAATCAATGCCCAGCTTCCTGCAAAGCATGTTCAATTCCCAGGCTGCTTTAAAATCAAATGGATTACGCATCGCAAGCCTGAAGGTCTCAACGCCGAGAGCTTTCAGATTCTCTACCAGCAAGCCTTCTTCGTTATAGGCAAAATATGCTTTTATTTCCTTGTTGTTAAGCTTCTTAACTATTGATTCTACATATCTTTCGGTCCCAGCCTTTCCGGCATGGTTCATCAGGTATAGAACCTTAAGCACGGGCAACCCACCCCTTCTTCAATTCTTATTTTCTCCATTCCGGTATTTAATAATCCTTGCAGGATTTCCTCCCACTACGGCATATTCCGGTATATCCTTCGTAACAATCGCACCGGCGCCTATGATCGCACCTTTATGTATTGTAATCCCGGGAAGTATTATAACCCGCGCCGCAATCCAGACATCGTCCTCAATAGTCACAGCCTTTTTGGGAGCCGTCTGAAGCCTCATGGGTATGTCAAGCCTTACGGTTTCATGATTCTGGGTAAAGATCATTACATCCGGTCCCATCATCACGTCATTTCCGATTTTAAGCGGTCCTGCAACCCTGCAGTTCAAGCCCAATCCTGAGTTATCGCCTATTTCGACATCCCTTCCGGATGCAAAAAAAGCACCGTGTTCAATATTAACATTATTCCCTGTCTTTTTAAATATCCTTTTGCAAAGAAACCTTCTGATTTGCTTTGAACCGAAGCTGTACGGAAGGTCTGAAGCCGGCAGATGCCTTGCCGCGATATAATATAAAAGCAGACAAATATAATAAAAAAACTTACTCATTCTATCCTCCCGGAAAACATAATCTTTCAAATCCTATTTTACCCTGAGCATGGATTTTATTCTGACGAGCACTTCCACAGCCTCTTCAACTTTAAGAAGATACGTGGCCAGACAGTATATCAATCCACCCGCAGCAACAGGTATAAATAGCTTTATCGCTTTGCCGACCAGGCTGATACTGAAGGTATAGGTTCCAAGCAGCAAATTTATCGCATAAACCGCCGCAAACATTATTCCGCTCGCCAATACAACCTTGGCAGCAGTTGCTAAAATGCTGCTCCCCCCGAATTGGCCTATCCTCCGTCTAAGAAGATACAATATTATCCCGGCGCCGGCAAGTACGGAAATCGAATTGGCAACAGGTATGCCGAACACACCGAAAAACCTTATAAGGAGAAGGCTTGCGGAAATATTGACCAGCATCATCACCACACCGTTTATGGCAGGTTTTTTAGTATCATTCAAAGAGTAGAAAGCCCTGTCAACTACCTCCTTTATGCCCACGCCAGTGATTCCGAGCGCGTATAAGCCCAGAATCCTTGTTGCAAAAGAAACATCCTCAGGCGTCATTTTGCCCCATGCAATAAGAAAATCAAGCAGCTGTGGGCCCACCGCCACAAAACCTGCAGTGGCAGGAATCAAAAAATACATGATGGACTTCAGCACCTTGGTAAGGCTGCTTTTGAAGCCCTGCATATCATCCTGCGCAGCAAGCATTGTCAGCCTGGGAAATATTACAGCAGTAATGGAATATATGAATGCCAGTACTGAATACAAAATCAGGTTCTGTACCAACACCATTATTGTAACCGTATTTTCAAACTTTGCAGTCATTGTCACGTTGAACAGAATATTGAACTGGTAGGCGGAGGTCCCTGCAAGAACAGGAAGCATAAGCCTTAAAGCTTTCCTGATATCCTCATCCCGATAGTCAAGGGATAGGTGAAACCTGTATTCCGTTTTATATACAGGAGGTATCAAAACCAGGGCTTGAAGTGACAAGCCGATAAATGTGGCTGTCAAAAGCCCCTTTACTCCATATTTCTGTCCCAGTACGAATACATAAAGTATTACCGCAAGGCTGCTTGGTACACTTACGAAAGCCGGCATGTTGAACCTGCCGAGAGATTGGAGGATTCCCTGAAGGATATAGTTCATTGCATAGAAAATCATTACCGGGAACATTATCCTCAAGGCAATCACTGCAAAATCAAATCCCTGAGATCTGAACGAGGTGAAATATGGAAATATCGGAGCAGCCAGTATTCCCAGCAGGGTCAAAACAGCAGTGAACACAAGTGAAAGCCCGGTTACGTTATCGGCAAATCTATATGCCCTTTCCTTTTCACCCTTACCTATATAGCCTGCGAATACAGGAATTACAACTGTCGCGAGGGCTGTCCCGAAAATTGTGAACACAATATTGGGAAACTGTATGGCATAGGAATAAATGTTCATCTCAAGGGTGTTGCCGAAAAATGTTGTATATACAATGCTGCTGACCAATGACAGCAACCTTGAAAATATCATTATTATCATTACCAGGCCAACAGTCTTAGCTGTACTCTTCATTTAAAAAATCTCCAGAACATCACTTTTTTTTATGGTATCCAGTAAATCTCTTCCTTCAAAACCCTTGCCGGGTTGCCGCCTACCAGAGTTTTCGGAGCAACATCCTTCGTCACTACGCTACCCGCAGCCACAACAGCTCCGTCTCCTATGGTTACCCCTTTCAGTATAAGAGAATTGCAGCCTATCCATACATCACTGCCTATTTTTACCGGTCTGATTTCTTCAGTAGGGCTGTTAAACTTGTGATAGTCCCTGTCCATTATACATACGTCCCAGGCGATATTGCACCCGGAACCGATTTCAACCAGCCTTCCGGCATGAATTTCAGTCCTGTCGCCAACAGAAGTGTTGTCCCCTATTATTATCTCCGTATAGCCTTCGGTACCCCACGCACTGAGCTTTACTCCCTGGTGGAGCTGCACCTTGCGTCCGGCTGTGATGGAGCCGTTTTTCTTAAGGATGCGAACTCCCTTTCCCACTCTCAGCAAGGCTCCGCACCTGTCAATCCTGAAACGGAATAAAACACCCCTTATCAGTTTGATTACCTCACCGATGATTTCAAAAGGGGACCTGCTGAAAGCATTTTTATCTATTTTAAATTGTTTCCGGGTATTCAAATCTGCTTCCAATTGCGTTACCTCCCCCAAACATTATTAAGCAAAGCATCATAATCAGGCTTACATTATTATATCACCTGTTTTTTTATACTGTCTATATATTGCTACTTTGTTACATCATTAATTTGTGGAAATTTCGCAGTGTAAATTTCTATTGAAGAAAAAGTAAGAATGCTTCTATCTTGCTTGTTTCTTCAATAATATTTTCAAAGTAACAAAGTAGTATCAAGTTGAATTAATTTTTCCGATTTGTTAAAATCATATTCAAATACAGCAGAAATACACGGGGTGAAACATGCTGCAGATATTTGCTTCCATAATCCTTGATAAAAGTTCCAGAACACCTCTTTATATGCAACTGTTTGAGAAATTGAAGGACATGATAAGTGAACAGCTGCTTGCCGCTGACTCCAAGCTTCCTTCAATAAGGCAGCTGTCCGAGCTTTTTCAGGTAAATCAGGTGACAATAGTATCCGCATACAAGCTCCTGGAAAGTGAAGGCTTTGTATATTTGAAGACAGGAAGCGGTACTTATGTTTCCAATTTTCTTCCTGTCTCCCCAGGTCTGCTTAACTCCGACAGCACTATCATACAGGATGAACTTTACCAGCAGGATGACCTTTCCCTTATAAGCAATGGAAAGATAAAAATAGATGAAAATACGATAAATTTTGCAAGTGCCACACCTACCCCGGATCTCTTCCCTGTAGAGGATTTCAAAGTTGCATTGAATGAGGTGCTGGAAAGAGACAAGGGAAATGCCTTTGAATATCAGGACAGCCAGGGTTTTTACCCACTCAGGGAGTGTATTTCATCAATACTCCGGAACAGTTCCATTTCATGCGGCGCCGGTGATATACAGATAATCTCCGGGGCACAGCAGGGTATTGACCTTATATCCAAGGCATTTTTAAAACAGGGAGACTATGTGATTACCGAAAGTCCTACTTATACAGGCGCAATTGCGGTTTTCAAATCAAGGGGTGCAGAGATAGCAGATATTGAAATAAATGAAGACGGCCTGAATCCCGATATTCTTGAATACAGCATGAAGAAATACAGGCCGAGGTTGATTTACATAATTCCTTCCTTCCAGAATCCAACCGGTTATTCATATTCAAACCAGAGGAGACTGGAAATAATCAAGCTCGCGGAAAGATACAATTCATACATCATAGAGGATGATTATGTAAGCGATCTGGATTTCGAAGGAAAGAGATATGCCCCGTTAAAGGCGCTGGACCGGTATAACAGGGTCATATTCATAAAAAGCTTTTCCAAGCTTTTCATGCCGGGACTGAGACTGGGTTTCATGATAGCCCCTCCCGGACTCCAGAGAAATATCCTCGAGGCGAAACACACCACCGATATTTCAACCTCGGGACTTATACAGCGTTCCTTTGATATGTATATACGGAAAGGCTTCTGGGACAATCATTTCAAATTCATGTATGGAGTATACCGGGACAGGTATCTGAATATGGTTTCATCCCTGGACAGTTACCTGCCGGATACGGTAAAATGTACCAAACCCGGCGGCGGTTTCAACCTCTGGCTGGAAATGCCTTACGGCTTCCCAGTTAACAATCTGTTCAATCACTGTGCTGCAAACAACATAGTTTTTTCTCCCGGGAGGATCTTTTACAGCGGCAATACCCCTCAGAAATTCAACAACATACGCTTAAGTTTTGCTGCAGTCTTGTCGGAACAGATACAGGACGGAATCAAGGATTTTTGCCGGGCTATTTCGCTATTTGAACAAAAGCAGGAGCAATACAGGCATATTCCCATATTATAGTGATTTGGGATAATAGCCGGAATCCGCTTTAATTTGCTTTAGTCCAGCACATCATGGGATTTTTGCTGCATGTGCATTTAAGTGCCTTCAAATATTGATACAACAGTTTATCCAGTTCAATCTTTATTTTCCTGATTTTTTCACTGTTTGAGGCATCATCAAGGCTTAATGCTTCCAATATGGAGTTTTTTTCCGCAATCTGTCTTTCAAGGTCCTTTACTATTTCAGCCATTGAAGAGTTCCCCTTTCCATTCTTTATATACCAACATTATATGAATAATAATTTAACAAGTTATAAACTCATTGTTAAATTCATATTACAAATTCAGGCTTCCTATGTTAAAGCACATCAAAAAAAGCGGGTCTTCCCGCTTCTTTTGATGTGAAAGCTTATTGAATGTCTATTTTATGGCTCTTTCTGTTGCTTTCAACTTCCTTTGGCAGAGTTATTGTAAGTATACCATTGTCATATTTCGCCGTTACTGCCTCATTCTTCACATTCTCTACATAGAAGCTTCTACAGAAAGAGCCGGATTTTCTTTCCTTCCTGATGTAGCCTTCACGCTCTTCATTGATTTCTTCATTGTGGACTACCGAAATTGTAAGAACATCATCCCTGAGATCCAGCCTGATGTCTTCCTTTCTTACTCCCGGAATTTCCGCATCAACAATGTATTCCTTTTCTGTCTCGCGTACATCGGCCCTTATTGAGCGGTTTACCGAAAATACTTCAGGAAACATTGAATCACCGAAAAAGTCTTCAAAAACATTCCTGAAATCCCAAAAATCATCACGTCTTGAAATACCGTTATTCTTTCTGTTGTAGGGTGTTAATCCAAACATACAATGCACCTCCAGATTTCCATTTAAATTTTTATCATTTTTACATAGTTTATGAT